>NZ_LUNF01000048.1:0-43780 GCF_001626145.1 Aeromicrobium sp. REDSEA-S32_B7 | reverse complement strand
GACCTACACTATACCGTCCAGCCGGTACAGTTCCTAACCCACGTACCCGTCCGCGTCGGTGATCCGTGTCGCACCCCGCCGGGTAGGCTCACGCCATGCCGCCGGCCGAGCGCTCCACCCGCGACCGTGTGCTCGACGCGTTCGAGACGCTCCTCGTCACCCAGGGCAGCCGCGCGGCCACGCTCGACGCCGTCGCCGCGCAGGCCGAGGTCTCCAAGGGCGGTCTGCTGTACCACTTCCACAGCAAGGACGAGCTCGTCGACGGCATGCTCACCCGGCTGCGCGAGCAGGGCGCACGCGACGCCGAGGCAATGAGCGAGGCGCCCGAGGGGCCCGTGGGCTACTACCTCGAGACGTCCGTCGACTCCGGCTCCGACTTCGACCGTGCCCTCATCGCCGCGGGTCGCATCGCGCAGGAGAACGACACCCGCGCCTCGGACGCGCTGGCCGACCTGCGCGAGGGGTGGTTCGTCGTGCTCCGCGAGCACCTCGGCGACGAGTCCCTGGCCCGCACCATCCAGCTCATCGGCGACGGCCTCTACTTCGACGACACCACCGGGCTGGCGGAGAAGAACGCCCTCCAGCACGTGCGCGACGTGCTGCAGCGCCTCGGCGCCCTCTGACCGTCATGTGATCGGCGACGCGATGTCGCCCGATGTTCACCCGCGGCGGCTGCCCTGGTGTCATGAAGCTGCTCGCTGTCAGTCTCGCCGCCGCCGGCGCGATCGCCACCCCCAGCGTCGCGGTCGCCACCCCGGTCGCGCCCACGCACGACAAGCCCGTCGTCCAGCACGGCAAGAAGCCGACCCGCACCGTCACCGTCTTCGCCCACCGCGGTGCGTCGGGCCACCGACCCGAGCACACGCTCGCCGCGTACGAGCTCGCCATCCGCCAGGGCGCCGACGTCATCGAGCCCGACCTCGTCAGCACCAAGGACGGCGTCCTGGTCGCCCGTCACGAGAACGAGATCAGCGGCACCACCGACGTCGCCTCGCACCCGGAGTTCGCCGACCGGCGCACGACCAAGGTGATCGACGGCGTCGACGTGACCGGCTGGTTCACCGAGGACTTCACGCTGGCCGAGCTCAAGACGCTGCGTGCGGTCGAGCGTCTCCCGCAGGTGCGGCCGGGCAACACCGTGTACGACGGGCGCTTCGAGATCCCCACCTTCGAGGAGGTGGTCGAGCTCGCGAAGCGCGAGAGCCGCGGCCGCCGCACCATCGCGGTCGCCCCCGAGACCAAGCACCCCACCTACTTCCGCTCCATCGGGCTCGACCTGAACCGTCCGCTCGTGCGCGCGATCCGCAAGGCCGGCTGGGACCGACGCAACGCACCGATCGTCGTCCAGTCCTTCGAGACCTCCAACCTCAAGGAGCTCGCCCGCTGGACCCGCGTGCCGCTCGTGCAGCTGACGTCGGCGTCGGGCGCGCCGTACGACCTGGTGTCGCGCGGTGACGACACGACCTACGCCGACCTGACGACGCCGCAGGGTCTGCGCTCCGTCGCCCGCTACGCCCGCTGGATCGGCCCCGACAAGAGCCAGGTCATCCCCCGCGACGCGAAGGGCGCGCACACGACGCCGACGTCGCTCGTGGCCGACGCGCACCGCGCCGGGCTCAAGGTCGTGGTCTACACGATCCGCAACGAGAACCAGTTCCTGCCCACCGACCTGCGCCTCGGCACCGACCCGAACGCCCCGGGCGACGTGCGGACCGAGCTGTTCCGCTACTTCGACGCCGGCGTCGACGGCGTGTTCGCCGACTACCCCGACTCCGCCGTCGCCGCCCGCGCCGCCTGGCAGAAGCGCCGCTGAGCCTCGCGCTCAGCCGGCGCGGCGACCCAGGACGTCGTAGTGCGCGACGACGAAGGCCCGGTTGCGGTCGACGTCGCGCAGGCGCAGGTCGAAGCGCGCCGGAAGCAGCGGCTTCCCTGACCCCAGCGTGACGGGCGCGATCGAGACGATCAGCTCATCGAGCACTCCCTCCCCGGCCAGGTCGGCGGCGAGCGCACCTCCCCCGACGACCCACACGTCCCGACCGTCGGCCGCTGCGACGACCTGCGGCCACCAGTCGGTCGGCGTGCCCTGGACGAGCCGCACGCTCGTCGAGGCGCGGTCGGGCGTCCGGTGGGTGACGACGAAGGTCGGCTGCGGGTACGGCCAGCGCTCGCCCGAGCGCGCGAGGTGCTCGACGACCCAGCGGTAGGTCGTCGCCCCCATCACGAGGGCGCCGGCACCGTCCATGTGCTCGTGCCCGCCGGGACCCTCGGGGTCGTGGTCCTGCTCCAGCAGCCAGTCCAGCGAGTCTTGCTCGTCGGCGAGGAAGCCGTCGAGCGTGGTGGCGGTGACGTAGCGGACGCGGGGACGTTCGGTCATCGGTGGAGGCCTCTCGGGTCGTCGTGCCCGGCACGGCGGTGCCAGAGGATCGGGTCGGGGTCGGGCAGGTCGGTGACGCCGGCCTGCGCGAGCATCCACCGGGCCGCGTGCCGACGCTGCGTGGAGAACGTCAGGACGTGCGACGCCACCTGACCGAGGCGGAACGACTCCGGGGGTTCGCACAGCGCGTCGACCACGGCGTCGCCCCAGGCGGAGCGTCGCTGTACGTCGCGGACCCAGGCGAGCCAACGCGGGGACAGCTCGTCGTGCCGGCCGACGAGGTCCGCGACGCTGGCGACGCCGGGGTCGGACGGCGCCGCCCCGCCCTCCAGGACGGCCAGCCACGGCTCGACGCCGAGGGCGAGGTGGGTGAGCACGGCGCGCAGGGTCTCCTCGGGCCCGTGCCAGTCGGTGACGCGGTGGCCCGGCATCCGCACGGCGTCCAGCGCCTGCGGCCCGAGCAGCCGCGACGCCCGCAGCAGCGCCCGGACGTCGTCGATGTCGTGCCGGACGAGCATCTCCAGGACGTCGCCGGCGGGGTGCTCCCGCGCCTCCCCCGCGGCGACGTAGAGCACCGACGGGCCGTGGAAGTGGATGCCGTTCGGTGCCGGGAGCCAGTGCCCTCGCTCCACGGCGGGCGGCAGCTGCGACGGCGGGTGTCCGAACGCGCGGCCGAAGGCGCGGGCGAAGCCGTCGACTGAGTCGTAGCCCGCGGCGAGGGCCACGTCGGTGACGCGGGCGCCGCGCTGCAGCTGCCAGGCCGCCCGCTCCAGCAGCACCCGGCGGCGCAGTGCGACGGGCGGCTCGCCGGTGGCCGCGCTCAGCTGGCGCGAGAGGTGGAAGGCTGACAGGTGCGCGCCTGCGGCCATGTCCGCCAGCCGGGGACGCTCGTCGGCCAGCACCGCGTCGAGCAGGGCGACGAGGCGGTCCGGTGCAGGAGCGGGCATGCGACCAGTCTGGACGCCACGACCCGGGCCGCGCCCGACCGTTCTTGCTGACCTACCGCCAGGTCTCGCCGACCGTCGAGACGTCGCCGCGTCCCGACGTCAACGAGGCGACGGTCGCGCTCACCTCGCCGTCGCGGTCCGGCTCGACGGCGAGCGTCAGCACCACGCGCGTCCCGTAGACGACGTCGACGACGTCCCACCCGGCGCGGAGCCGGTTCTCGACCACGCCGACGAGGTCCACCGGGACGGTCACGTCGACGAGGAACCGACGTCGACGCACCCGCGTGCCCGCGGCGTCGAGGGCGAGCATGGTCGCGTCGCCGTAGGCCCGCACCAGGCCGCCGACGCCGAGCAGCGTCCCGCCGAACCACCGCGACACGACGGCGACGACGTCGCTGACGCCGCGCCCCGTCAGCACCTCCAGCATCGGCCGGCCCGCGGAGCCGGACGGCTCGCCGTCGTCGTTCGAGCGGCGCAGCCGGGCGTCCGGGCCGACGACGAAGGCCGTGCAGTGGTGGCCGGCGGTCGGGTGACGTGCACGCACAGCGGCGACCACCGCACGAGCCGCATCCTCGTCGTCGACCGGGGCGACGTGCGCGACGAACCGCGAACGGCTGACCTCGAGCTCGACGTCGGCCGAGCCCGCAGGCACCAGGTAGTGGTCGGCGGTCAGCGGCGGCGCAGCTCGAGGAAGATGCTCGGACCGAAGTCGCGCGACGCGAGCCGCTCCTGCAGGGCCTTCTCGACCGAGACGAGCAGACCGGTCGGGAGCGCCTTCTTCAGCTTCTCGCTGCGCAGGTTCGAGACCGACAGCTTGCGCTCGAGGTGCAGCCCTGCGGATGCGAGCTGCTCGACGACGGTGTCGACGTTGTGGTTGACGAACGCGATCGCGTCGGGCTCCTCGGCCGTGGCCGTGCGGATGCTGACGGGCTCCTTCGGCAGGGCCTTGCCCTCCTTCTTGAACCGTCGACGGTTCTTGAAGTGGCCGTAGTTCGCGACCTCGATGAGGGCGGTGGCGCCGGGCTTCAGCACCCGCGCGATCTCGGAGAACTCGGTGGTCGGCTCGGGGATGTGGTGCATGACGCGCACCATCGTCAGCAGGTCGAGCGACGCGTCGTCGAACTGCAGGTCGTCGGCCTGCATCTGCACCTGCGCGATGTCGGTGCCGGCGAGCACACGCTCGGCCGCCTCGAGCTGAGTGCGGCTCGGCTCGGCGAGCGTGACGTGGTCGGCGTACTCGCGCAGCAGCAGGCAGAGCCGGCCGAAGCCGCCACCGACGTCGGCCGCCCGGCCGAAGTGACGGCCGTCCAGCAGACGACGGATCGCCGCCTCCTCGGCAGCGTGCTCGTAGTCGCGGTTGTCCCAGTAGGCCGTGTAGTCGTAGCCGCGGTCGTACTGGTCGGCAACCTTCTTGCGCTTCTCGTCCGTCACGCGCGCCAGCCTAACAACGCACCCCGCCCCCAGCCTGCGCGGTGCGCCCCTCCCCCGGGAAAGCCCGGAGTGGTCTCGATACGCCCGAAGCACGCTCGTCCCTCCCGGCTCCGCGCTCCTCGACCAACGGTAGGTTCCGCTGGTCGAGTAGTCCGAGCGAGCTTGCGAGGCTCGGACGTATCGAGACCACCCGGCAACGGCCCAGCGCAAACCGACCCCCAGCGACCGCTCGGAGTGGTCTCGCTCCGTCGCGGCTACGCCCTTGGTGCGACGGCTCCAGCACCTCCCCTCGCTGGCGCTCGTGGAGGCACTCGACCAGCGGAAGGTTCCGCTGGTCGAGTAGTCAGGACGAGCTTGCGAAGTCCTGACGTATCGAGACCACCCGGCAACGGCTCAGCGTCACCAGACCGGGCGTGCCTGGGTCTGGACACTGCCGAGGTCTCGATACAGCGGGACCGGCTCCGCCGGTGCACCACTCGACCTGGCTTCACCGTTCAGGCGCTGGGCGCCTTCAGGTTCAGCCAAACGTGCGGGGGCCGAACTCCGGCTGCTCGCGCTTCAGGCCCGCCTTGCGGGCGATCGCGGTGTTCGGGGAGCGGAACATGGCGAGCTGGTAGAGGCGCTCGCGGCGGAACGCGGAACGCAGGCCGCCGAGGCGCACCTGGTTGAGCAGCTTCTTGCTGGCGGCGACGGAGTCGGGTGACCGGGCGACGATCGCGTCGACCAGCTCCAGCGCCGGCTTCAGCGGGTCGTCGGCGACGCCGGACGCCAGGCCGATCTCCGCGGCCTCGGCACCGGAGACGGTCTCGCCGGTGATCGCGAGCCGCTTGGCGACGTCGGCTCCGACCAGCTCGACGAGGGGCACGGTGCCGCTCATGTCGGGCACGAGGCCCCACTTGGCCTCCAGCAGCGACCACTGCGCGTCGGGCGTCGTGAAGCGGAAGTCGGCGGCGAGCGCGAGCTGGATGCCCGCACCGAACACGTGGCCGTGCGTCACGGCGATCACGGGCACCGACAGCTCGCGCCAGGCCCACAGCGCCTGCTGGAACCCGTTCGTCGCCCGCCAGGGCAGGGTGAGGAAGAACCGGGCGACCTTCGCCCGCTGCGGCTGCACCGACGCGAAGTCGAGTCCGGCGCAGAACGAGTCGCCCTCGCCCTGCAGCACGACGGCCCGGACGTCGCGGTGACGGCGCACCTCGGCGGCAGCGTCGAGCAGACCCTGCAGGACGTCGAAGTCGACGCCGTTGAGCTTCTCGGGCCGGTTGAGGCTGACGTACGCGACGGGTCCGTCGATGCGGGTGAGGACGGCAGACGTGGTCATGGATCAAGGCTAGACCTCGCCCCGACGAGGTCGCGGTCAGCGCACGCGGTCGAGGACCTTGCGCACGGCGGTGCCGACGTCGGCGGCGACCTCGGGGGCCTCGGTGCCGTAGCGGATCCGCAGCTCGTCGGGCCAGCCGGGAGTGGCCCGGATGAAGGCGGCGCGTCCACCGTTCTCGACGTGGTGACGCACGATCCCCGCCGAGTCGCCCGGAGCGTTCCAGAGCACGACGACCGACGGTGACAGCCTCCAGGCGAGGTCGAGCACCTCCCGCGGGCCGATGTCGGGACCGATGACGCGCAGCACGACGTCGGCCTGCGCGAGCGCGGCCGCCCAGGCGACGAACGGGAGCGCCTGCGACTCCTCCGTGAACGTCGCGAGCAGCACCTGCGGCTTGAGCCCACCCTGGGCGGGCGGGGCGCTGGGCCCACGCACCTCGAGCAGCGCGTCGAGCACCGCCCGCAGCGTCAGGGACAGCGCGTCGCGCTCGAGGTTCCCGCGGGAGGCCTCCTGCGTGAGGCGGCTCAGGGTGGGAGACAGCACGTCGCGCCACGCCTCGAGCACGGACGAGGACTCCAGCACGCCGGTGACGAGCTGCTGCAACCGCGTCTCGTCGCTGGCGGTGGCCGCGGCGAGCAGGGAGTCGAGGACGTCGTCGGTCTCGACCGGAGCCGTGTGGCCGGTCTCGCCCCGCAACGCCGACGCGAGATCGTCGCGGTCGAGGTGCCGGGCGACGCGGGCGGCGTCCTGCGCGGAGACCCCGCGCGAGACCATGCGGCGGACCAGCTCGACGCGGGTGATGTCGCGCTCGGTGTAGCGGCGGTGCCCGCCGTGCGTGCGGTGGCTCGGACCGATGCCGTAGCGACGCTCCCAGGTGCGCAGGGTCGACGCAGCGACACCGAGTCGCGAGGAGACCGCTCCCACGCCCCACGTCAGGTCAGTGCCGGCGTCGGCGACGTCGCTCCACTGTCCCGCGGGCTGACGGGGTTCCTCGGGACGTCCTGGTGTTTCCTTCACCTACGCCACCTCCCAGCCTTCCTGGGTAGGTTGCTCATGTTACGGAGGATCCAGGATCTTGCCATTCTGCTTCAAGGTGCATAGATTGTGAGCAAGTTGTGTTTCTGGTCGGAGCCTCTCCGTCCCGGAGCCCATCAAGGTCGCCGGAGACTCCGACGCGACCGAGAGGGGGCACGAAATGGTCAACATCAGACGCCTGCCGATGCCGCTGCAGGAGACGTACGACTGGCAGTACGACGGTCTCTGCCGTGAGGTCGATCCGGAGAGCTTCTTCTCGCCGGAGGCCGAGCGCGGAGCGCCGAAGGCCCGCCGAGAACAGGCCGCGAAGGCGCTCTGCCTGCGCTGCCCGGTGATCGAGCAGTGCCGTGAACACGCGCTTTCGGTGCAGGAACCGTACGGTGTGTGGGGAGGGCTCAGCGAGGCCGAGCGGCGCGACATCCTCAGCCGCAGCCCGCACCCTCACCGCGCTGCCTGACCCCCACCGAGAGGACTCCCCGTGTCCGATGCATCCCTGTCCGGCAAGACGATCGCCTTCCTCACCGCCGAGATCGGGGTGGAGAAGCCCGAGCTCGAGGAGCCGTGGAAGGCGGTCGTCGAGGCCGGCGGCACACCCGTGCACGTCGCGCCCGAGGCCGGCACCGTCCAGTCGATGGTGAACGACACCGACAAGGACGCCACGTTCGAGGCGACGGTCGCCGTGGCCGACGCCTCGGCGTCCGACTACGACGCCCTGGTGCTGCCCGGCGGCACCGTGAACGCCGACAAGGTGCGCTCCGACGAGACGTCGGTCGCCCTGGTGAAGGCGTTCGTCGACGCCGGCAAGCCGGTGGCCGCGATCTGCCACGCCCCGTGGACGCTGGTCGAGGCCGGCGTGCTCCCGGGCAAGACGCTCACGTCGTTCCCGTCGCTGGCGACGGACGTCAAGAACGCCGGTGGCACCTGGCAGGACGCCGAGGTGTTCCACTGCCCGGCGAACGGCTGGGACCTCGTCACCTCCCGCAACCCCGACGACATCCCGGCGTTCAACGCGAAGCTCGTGGAGGTCTTCGCGGGCTGAGGCTCGCGATCCCGAACGACGACGAAGGCGCTGTCACCCGACCGGGGTGGCAGCGCCTTCGTCGATCGTGGGACTTTCGTCGTCCGCGAGGTGCGTCAGGAACCGGGCCACTCGCCGGTGACCTTCTCGAACGTGCGGGCGCCCTGGCGGTTGATGACCGCCTTGACGACGGCGTAGATCGCGCCCTGCAGCGCCGCCGCGACGAGGATCTCCTTGATCGGGTACTCGCTCTCCAGCGGACCGGGCGCGTCGGAGCGCTGGTCGCTGCTCGGGCTGACGCGCTTCCAGATCTGCTTGAAGATCAGGCTCGACAGCAGCCCGCCGAGGATCGAGCTGACGATCCCCACGGGCCGGTAGAGGAGCTTGGCCGAGGTGCTGGGCTGCTTCGAGGGTGCGCGACTGGGCATGGGACCGACGGTAGCCATCCGCACCGACGGCCGCACCCCGGCGACGGTCAGGCGTCGTCCCGACGGCGGACCACGTCAGGACGGGTGAACGCCGACCCGAGCAGCGCGGTGGCCACGACCTGCTGCACGCGCCGTCGGCGTCGGCCGTGCGCGGCGCGGCGTCGGTTCGCCGACGTGAACCGGTCCACGGCCTACTCCGTCCGCAGGTGCAGTGGGCGGGCCGCATCGACCGCCACAGGCCTGACGAGTCGGGCGGCCGCCCAGGCCGCGAGGCTGACGCACGCCCAGGTGCCGAGGATCCCGACGACGACCGCCACGAGCCGGGTCCCGCCGAGCGACTCCCCGACGAGCAGGAGGCCGGAGTAGCCGAGCGCGCCGATCGTCGCGCCGGTCACGCCGAGCGGGACGGCGACGAGCCGCACCTGACGCAGGAGCGCCCGGTCGAGGTCGACCTGGGTCGTGCCCGTGGCCGCGAGGAACGCGATCTCCCGCCGCGACTCCCAGATGGACTCGACGGCGTGCACGGCGAGGGAGCCCGCGAGCACCGCCAGCGCGACGAGGGCCGCCACGGCGGTCGCGACCGCGCCGATGTCGTAGGTTCCGTCAGCCTCCCACTGGCCCATCGCCATGACGTCGCCGGAGAAGACGGCCGTAGTGCCGAGCGCGAGGCCGATCGCGCCGACGCCTGCCGCCGCCCTGCCGGCGGCCCCGGGGGCCACGAGCACCCGCTGTGCCGCCAGCAGGTCGGGTGCCGTCCTCGCACGACGGACGACACGACGGGCGACGCCGTAGGCGACCCAGGGCGCGGAGCCGACCAGGCCGAGGACGATGAGGCCCAAGGCGAGTGCCCAGCGGGTCGTCCTTGCCCGCTCGCGCGCCGACACCGGCGCCGACCAGGGCGACGCCGACGAGGACGAGCGGGACGACCCACAGGGGTGGGAAGGACGTCGGGGCGAGGAAGCCCGGACCCGCGAGCAGGGACCGGAGCAGCAGGAACGTGGGGATGCCGAGCACTCCTCCGACGAGCGCAGGCAGCGCCACCTCGAGGGCCGCGAGGGCTCGCACGTCCCGCCGCGTGGCCCCGGCGAGCCGGAGGGCCGCGTCACGTCGCTGCCTGGAGGCGGCGCCCAGCCGCACCGCCTGGTCGAGCAGCAGCAGCGGGGGCAGCACGAGCACGATCGCGCCGAACAGCACGCCGCCACGCGTACCTGGGTCGGCGACGATCCAGTTGACGGACTCGAGGTCGGTGCCGTAGCCGCGGGCGTCGATGACCAGGTCCGAGGGAATGCGCTCGAACCAGAGCATGGCGATCGACGCGGCCGCCATGAGCACGGCGGTCGCGACCGCGGTCGCGGCGACCACGACGAGAGCGCGCGACCCTGCCCCGGCGCGCAGGAGCGCGGGGACGACGCTCCTCATCGCGCCGCCTCCTCGCTGACGACACGACCGTCGCGCAGCACGACCTCGCGGTCGAGGGCTGCGGCGACGCGGTTGTCGTGGGTAACCACGACGAGGGCCGCACCGGACTCCGCCGTAGCGGTGCGCATGACGTCGAGCACCTCCTCGGCGGTGACGGTGTCGAGCGCGCCGGTCGGCTCGTCGGCGAGCACGAGGCGCGGCGACGTGACGAGCGCGCGGGCGATCGCGACCCGTTGCTGCTCGCCGCCGGAGAGCTCGCCCGGTCGCTGACCGGCGAGGTCCCCGACCCCGAGCCGATCCAGCCAGTGGTGGGCGGCGGCCTCGGCCGCGTCTCGCGCCGACTTCTCGAGCAGCAGCGGGAAGGCCACGTTCTGCAGGGCCGTGAGCTCGGGGACGAGCTGCCCGAACTGGAGCACCAGACCGATCTCTCGCCGCCGCAGCCGCGTGCGCTGCGCGTCGTCGAGGGTGTCGAGGTCGTGCCCGACGACCTCGACCGTCCCCGACTGCGGCCTGAGGACACCCGCCAGGGCGAGCAGCAGCGTCGACTTGCCGGACCCGGACCGCCCGGTGACCGCCACCCGTTCGCCCTCCACCACCTGGACGGAGGCGCCTGCGAGGGCGAGGGAGCGGCCGTAGGACTGGTGCACCTCGTGGGCGCGTGCGACGACGGCGGGCGGGGTCGTGGTCATCGGGTGGCTCCTGCACTGGAGGGGCGTCGGGGTTCGAGGGAGGCTCGCGCGAAGCGGTCGGCGGCGGCCTGGAGCCACTGCAGGTCGGCGTCGAGGTGGGCGACGGCGTGGTCGACGCTGACGCGTGCGGCGACGTCGGTGGCGGCGTCGCGCTCTCGCACGAGTCGGCGCATGGCCTCCAGGTGGGCCTCGCGCTGTCGGCGGAGGTAGGCGACGGCGTCACCTCCGGCATGGAGGGCGGTGATCGTCTTGCGGACGACGTCGTCCGCGGCCGCAGGGGCGGGAGGTTCGACGTCGTCGAGCCACGCCTGCAGGCGGTAGCGACCTTCGTCCGTCAGGGCGTACGTGGTGCGCTCGGGACCGCCGGAGGGGTCCGCAGTCTCCACCACCTCGACCGCGCCGTCGTCCGACAGCTTGCCGAGCGAGGCGTAGACCTGCCCGTAGGCGAGCGGCTTGGCTGCCGGGAAGCGGGCGTCGTGGGCGCGCTTCACGTCGTAGCCGTGCGCGGGTCCGTCGGCGAGGATGCCGAGCAGCACGTGGGCGAGAGCCATGGCGCAACTATACACATCATGTATTCATGTGGTGAAGAGTCGCGCACGACCACGCGGACGCACGACGCCCTCCCACCCGCGGGGTGGGAGGGCGTCGACATCGCTGTGCGGCTCAGTCCTCGCTGACGCGGATGGCGAGCTTGCCGTGGACGTGGCCCTCGCGGCTGCGCGCGAACGCGTCGGCGAGGTCCTCGAGGTCGTAGACGTCGTCGACCTCCACGCGCACGGTGCCGTCGTCGACCAGGCCGACGAGGCGGCCGAGGTCGTCGGCGTCGGGGCGCACCCACAGCCACAGGCCGCCGTGCTCGAGCGCGTCGGGGTCGGCGATGGACGCCGACGCCGCCGCCGGCGCCGTGGACGAGCACGGTGTCCTCGGGGCCGACCTCGAGCCGCTCGAGCGCCTGGAACGCCGTGAGTCCGGCGAGCGGCAGCGACGCCGCCTCCTCCCAGGACAGGTCGCGTGGCTTGCGGGCGGCGGCTCGCACCGGCACCGTCGTCAGCTCGGCGAAGGTCCCGCGGTGCACGTAGTCCTGGCGGTTGTAGGCGACGACCTCGTCACCCACCGCGAACTCGGGGGTGTCGATGCCGACGGCGGAGACGACGCCGGCGACGTCCCAGCCCGGGACCACCGGGAAGCGGACGTCCATCATCGCGTCGAGGCCGCCACTCATCAGCTTCCAGTCGACCGGGTTGACCGAGGCGGCGCGCACCTCCACGAGGATCTCGCCCGGCCCGACCTTGGGGGTCGGCTGGTCGGTGAGCTCGAGGACGTCGTCGTCGCCGTACTGGGCATAGGTCATGGCACGCATGGAGGTGTCAACGGACGCGACCGGTGGACCATTCCGCGGCGTCTAGGCTCGGGGCATGGCCACCCCGGACTTCGTCCTCGCCCTGCGCGCCAAGATCGGCACGGACCCGCTCTGGCTGCCGGGCGCCATCGCCGTCGTGTGCAAGGACGATCTCGTACTGATGGTGCGCAGATCCGACACCGGTGCGTGGACGCCGGTGACCGGCATCATCGATCCCGGCGAGCAACCTGCTGCGGCAGCCGTGCGCGAGACCCTCGAGGAGACTGGCGTGGTCGCCGATCCGATCCGACTCGCCTCGGTCGACGTCAGCGGCGAGGTCGTCTACCCCAACGGTGACCGAACCCGGTTCGTCGACCTGACGTTTCGACTGGCTTGGGTCTCGGGCGAGCCCTACCCGGCAGACGGCGAGAACACGGAGGCTCGCTGGTTCCCGCGCGATGCGCTGCCCGAGATGACCGCGGAGATGCGCACGCGCGTCGACGCGGGGCTCTCGGACGAGGTGTCCGCTCGTTTCAAGACGTCGCCGCCCGACTGAACGTCGCTCGCGAGGACCGTCGGGGATCTCAACCCTCGGCGGCGAGGGCGGTCGCGAAGCCGAGCATGACCACGCCCGTGCCGCCGTCCACGCCGCGGCGGAAGCCAGGGCGGGCGATGCGCGACGCCGCGCCCGAGGCGGCCACGACGACCGCGAGCAGCACGACCGCGCCGACGACCACGAGCGTCAACGCGTAGGCCGCGAGCACCGCGACCCCCTGGTCGTGGCCGACGAACTGCGGCAGCACGGCCAGGTTGAACGCGAGCACCTTCGGGTTCGTCACGTTGCAGACGAAGCCCTGCCGGAAGGCAGTCCGGCGGCGCACCTGGGCGCGACCGGAGCCGACGGTCCAGGCCGACCCGTCGCGACGCAGCGCCGCGCGCAGGGCCCCGACGCCCAGCCACGTCAGGTAGACGACGCCGGCCCAGCGGATGGTCTGGAACACCGGCTCCGACGCGGCGAGCACCGCGCCGAGACCCATGGCGGCCAGCAGGCCCTGCAGCGCACCGGCCGTCGAGATGCCGGCCGCGGTGAACAGGCCCCGACGTCGTCCGCCGACCACGCTGGCGCGCAGGGTCAGGAAGGTGTCGGGGCCCGGCGCGACGGCGAGGAGCGCTGCGAACGCCAGGAAGGAGAGGTAGGTCGCCACCCGAGGATCGTAGGCCTCGCGGCCGGTCGCGCGGACCGCTTCACGACCTCGCGCGACTCGCCTCACACGACCCGCGCGGAACTCGACCCAGCAGTCGTTCGTCCCTCACACGTACCGTCCACGTACCTCGGGGGTTCCCATGTCCACCATCGCTCGCACACTCGACCACCGCCGACACGCCACCGCGCAGGACCTCGGCCTCCTCATCGGGCGGGCGGTCGTCGGCGTCACGTTCGTCGTCCACGGCTGGCAGAAGTGGTCCGGCGGCATCGGCGGGACGCAGGACGGCTTTGCCGCGATGGGCGTGCCGCTGGCCGACGTGGCCGCGGTCGCGCTGGCCACGCTCGAGGTGGTCGGTGGCGCCCTGCTGGTGCTCGGCGCGCTGACGACGGTCGTCGCCCCGCTGCTCGGGCTCGGCATGCTCGGCGCGGCCTGGTACGCCCACCGCGACGCGTTCCTGGTCTCCGACGGCGGGTCGGAGTTCGTGCTCGTCCTCGCGGCCGTGGCGTTCCTGCTCGCGCTCGTCGGACCCGGCCGCTGGAGCGTCGACGCGCTCGCCGCGCGTGGCCGCCGCTGAGGGCTACGGTGGGAGGGACCGACCAGGAGGAAGCATGACCACGATCGTCGCCGGATACGTCCCGACCCCCGAGGGTGAGGCCGCGCTCGCGTGGCTGGCGGAGGCCGGCGTCGAGGGCGACGTCGTGCACTTCCGCGGCGCCGGCGGTGCCGCCGACTCGATCCTCGACCACGCGAAGGGCGACGACGTGTCGCTCGTGGTCATCGGCCAGCGACGCCGCTCGCCGGTGGGCAAGCTGGTGCTTGGCAGCACCTCGCAGCGCATCCTCCTCGAGGCCGACGCGCCCGTCGTGGCCGTCAAGGCCTGACCCTGAGCGACGCGGGCCCCTCGGACGGCCCTGCCGAGGACGAGCACTACTTCGTCGTCAAGGGCCGACGCTGGCGCCGGACCGACCCCTCCCTGCCCGACGACGTCGTCGAGCGGCTGACGTCGCACCTGGGTCGCGGCCGTTCCGGCGTGCGCGTGGCGAAGAAGGCGGGCGACGACGACGCGGTGGCGGCCGCCCGGCACCGCGTCGGCCTGGCGAAGCATGGTCTCGGGGAGCGCGGACCCCGCTGGTGGGACGACGAGCCCGCCGCCCGCCTCGCCCGAGCCCGCGAGGCGCTCGACGAGCTGGACGCGCTCGACGACTGAGCGCCGGGACTCTCAGCCGCCGACCACGCGGGGCGACGTCGAGCCGACCTGAGCGAGGACGCGGACGAGTCGTTGGCCGGTGGTCGCGTCGGTCGATCCACCGAGGACGGCGGCGTGCACGCCGCGGACCCCGGCGACGATCCCGACGGCGAGGTGGTCGGGGTCGTCGTCCGGGCCGAGCTGGCCGAGCCGCTGCGCCTCGTGCAGGAGCCGCGCGACCACGTCGACGAACAGCTGGTGCCAGCGGCCGGTGTCGACGACCTCGCGCGGGAGGCCGACGTCGCAGAACAGCACGTGGGCGCCCTGGACGGCGTAGACGCATCGCGCCGCGACCACCAGGAGCTCCTCCAGCTGCTCCAGGGGCTCCGGGCTGAGGTGGCGAGGCGTCTCCTGCGCGATCCGCTCGATGATCTCGGTCGCGGCCGCGTCGACGGCGGCACCGAAGACGTCCTGCTTGGTGTCGAAGCGCTGGTAGGCGGACCGCACGGAGACCCCGGCGCCGCCCGCCAGCATCTTCATGGTGACGGCCGCGTACTCGTGCTCGCGCAGGAGCTGCTGGGCGCTGCGCACCAGCCGGCTCGACACGTCCTCGTGCCCGTCGGAACGCTGCTCGGCGCGGCTCCCGGTGAGCTCTCCCGCCCACCGGTAGATCGTGGCGGGGTGGACGTCGAGCTCGGTCGCGACCTGCTCGGGGCCCACCCCCTCGTCGAAGGCGCGGGCGACCGCGGCGCGACGTCGCGCGACGTCGAAGCGGGACGGTCGGCTCACGGGCTCAGCATAGGGACGACGACGACACTGACCGCCGGCCGTCAGACGGGGAACGCGAGACCCACCGCCTGCTCGGAGGCCGACCAGAGGCGCGCGGCGAGCTCCTCGTCGTGCGCGCGGGACGGCATGCGCACGAGGACGGGGCGGCCCCGGGTGTGGCCCGGCCACGAGGGTCCGACGCAGTCGCCCGACGAGAGCGTGGGGTCGAGGGCGGCTCGCAGGATCGGCTGGGCGCCGGCGTGCGCGCTCTGCAGACCGGGTCGGATCGCGCGGGTCAGGAGCCACCCGAGCACCGGGTGGCCCATCGCCATGCCGGTCTGCGTGATCTCGGTCGCGGCCAGGCCGGGATGCGCCGCCACGGCCGTCCGCGCGCTCGCGCCTGCCGAGAGTCGTCGGGCCAGCTCCCGCGTGAACAGCAGGTTCGCGAGCTTGGACTCCGCGTAGGCGCGCCACCGCCGGTCACGGCGTCGCGTCGACGACGCAGCCCACGCGTCGAGGTCGAGGCGTCGCGCGCTGGCGGCGGCGACCGAGCTCACCGTGACGACGCGGCCGGCGGGCGCCAGGTGGGTCCACAGGTGCGCGGTCCAGGCGAAGTGGCCGAGGTGGTTCGTCCCCATCTGCAGCGGGAGGCCGTCGACGGTGCGGACGTCGGGCGCGAGCATGATGCCGGCGTTGTTGACGAGGACGTCGACCGACGGCGTCCGCTCCCGGAGCTCTCGCGCCGCGCGCTCCAGCGACCCCAGGTCGGCGAGGTCCGCCTCGAGCAGCTGCATACGCGCCTGCGGGGCTTCTTCGGTCAGCCGCTCGACGAGCCCGGCGCCGCGGCGGAGGTCGCGCACGGTCATGTAGACCTCGGCCCCACGGTCCGCCAGCGAACGTGCCACGTGGAAGCCGAGGCCGCCGGTGGCACCGGTCAGCACGACGCGTGTGCCGGTCACGTCCGGCGGAGGTGTCCAGGTCATACGACGAGACGGTAGAGCAGATCCGTGAGTTTTGCGAATGACGTTTGCGTCGTGCATAGTTCGCATCAAGGAGCCCGCGGCCGAGGCCGCCAGAGGTGAAGGGTGGACGCCCATGTCGGACCTGATCGTCGTGACGAGCGCTGCGGGCGGGGTCGGTCGACCGCTCGTCGAGCGCCTCTCCGCCGCGGGCGAGCACGTCCGCGCCTTCGTCAAGAACGATCAACAGGCGGGCGTCGCGCGGCGGGCAGGCGCCGCCGAGGTCGTCGTCGGCGACCTGCGCGACGCGTCCGCCCTGACTGACGCGCTGCGCGGCGCTGGTCGCGCGTACCACGCGGCCCCGACGCAGATCATCGACGAGCAGCCGCTGCTCGACGCCTTCATCGACGCGGCGACGAGCGGCGACCTGCGGCACCTCGTGTTCCACTCGGTGGTCCACCCCGACCTGCACGTCCTCCCGCACCATCACCAGAAGGACGTCGCCGAGCAGCGGTTGAAGGAGTCCGGGATCCCGGTCACCGTGCTGCGGCCGTCGCACTACATGCAGAACTACCTCGAGCTGTGGGACTTCATCCGCGTCGGATCCATGCCCTACCCGGTGAGCACGCAGAGCGTCATGGGCGTGGTCGACGTCGAGGACGTGGCCGAGGCGGCCGTGCGGGTGCTGCGCGACCCGTCAGGTCACGTCGGGCAGACGTACGACCTGTCGGCGCAAGAGCTGACGCGCGAGGAGATGGCGACCGCCTGGTCGGAGGTCGTTGGGCATCGCGTCACGGCAGTGCGGATCCCGCCGGCGTCGATCACGAACCCGCTGCGGTCGGTGCACGTCCTCCCGCAGCTGGTCGCGGCCCTCCCCTCGCCGCGGGCGACGTCGGTGGTGCGTCTGCTCAAGGCGCTCGACGGTGCGCGGAACGTCCGGGGGATCAACACCTGGAGCAGGGACGCCGTCGACACGTACCGGACGATGATGAGCCACTACGACGAGCACGGCCTGCCGGCCGGCGACCTCTCGCACCTGCCGACCCTGCTCGACCGGGCGCCGACGTCGTACGAGCAGTTCGCGCGTCGCGAGGCCGCGCGCCGCGGCGTCTGAGGGAAGGGGCCGGGCGATGGGTCGCGAGGTCGAGTGGGAGAGCAGCGAGCGCACGGTGCAGGTGGGCGGCGCGGACCTGCGGCTGGTCGACGTCGGCGACCCGGACGCCGAGCGCGTCGTCGTGCTGCTGCACGGCATCGCGGCCAGCTGGCGCTGGTTCACGCCGGTCATCCCGGCCTTGTCCGAGCGGGCACGCGTGCTCGCCGTCGACCTTCCCGGCTTCGGGCGCTCGGCCATGCCGCCCGCCGGGCTGACGTTCGACGCCATGGCCGCCGCGGTCGACGAGCTGGCGGACCAGCTGGGGCTGGGCGCCGTCGACGTCGTGGGCCACTCGATGGGGTCGATCGTCGGCACGCGACTCGCCGTCGACCACCCGCGGCGGGTCCGGCGCCTCGTGCTCACCGGGGGTCCGGTGCTCGCCCTGACGGACCTCCCCCGGCACCCGCTGCGCACCCTGACCAGCGAGCCGCGCGCGGTGACCACCCTCGTCAAGCAGCTCGCGACCATCGGGCTCCCGCTGCCGTCGGCGGCGGCCGATGTCGTCGCGGAGTCGGCGTTCGTGCGGCGCGTCCTCATGCGCGGCTACGTCGCCCACCCCGAGGACCCTGTCGCCCGACGTCGCCCGCGACGTGATGCGCGAGCTGGGCGCCCGCGGATCGCTGCCGACGCTGCTGTCGGCGTTCACGAGCGATCCCTCAGCCGGCCTCGAGCACGTGTCCGCACCGACGCTGATCATCCGCGGCGCCCAGGACCCCCTCTCCACCGCCCGTGACGTCGAGCGCTTCGCCCGCACCGTCCCCGACGTCCGCGTCGTCACCCTCGACGGAGTCGGGCACCTGCCACGAAAGCTGACGGCAGATCATCGCTACCGAGCGTGCCGTCAGCGGCGCGCCCTCGGCGAGCGAGGCGGCTTTCCCAAGGCCCCCACGATTCGTGAAGTTGGTCCTGCCGCCGCCTCGATGCTCCGGACGACTTTCCGTTCCCGAGGCATCGACTGTCCATGGTCGAGCTCTGGGTCCCTGCGCAACCTTACTGCGGCTCGAGACCCGTCGGATTCTCAAGTCGCCCCAGCCTGAACGCGTCTAGTAGCGCCGGGAACCCTCGCCGCGGCGGTTCACAGTCTGGCAGGAAGTGCGCAAGCAGCATGCGTGCCACAGCAAAATGGCTGATGAGAATGATCCGCCGCTTCCCCTCGCAAGCAGTCAGCGTTGCTACCGCTTCGCTTAGGCGTCGAAGCACGGCATCACCGGACTCGCCGTTCGGAGGTGCTGCATTCAAGTTCCGTCCGGCTTCCCAGTCCCTGAGCAGGCTGGCGTGTTGATGTGTTCCTTCTGAACAGTCGTCGCGGCCCCAGTCCCCTGGGTCGACTTCCGCGAATCCAGAAACGATCGTGCTCTCAGACTCCGGGAAAAGGATGTCGGCGGTCTGGATGGCCCGAGCAGCAGGGCTGACGAATACTTCGTGCGGCGGCAGTTGAGCCCGCCAGTAGGCGCGTTTCGCCGTTGCGGCAGATCGTCCGGCGGCTGAGAGCGGTGGTCCTGGCACTCCGACGGCCATTCGTCCGACTTCGTTGGCGTCCGTGGCGGCGTGCCGCACGAAGACGATGGTCATAGAACTCGCTCCATGACAGCGAGCAGATCGTCGCCGAACGTCTCCACTGTCGGGAGGACTCGCGAGGATATGCCACCATCGATCGGCATCGAGCGGTTCAGTGCCAGCCGCATCGCGCCGTACAGGTGATCGAGCGCTCGGCGATAAGCACGTGAACCTTCCTCGGCACGGAGACCTGACTCGTTGAAATAGGAGGCTGCGGACCCGTAGATCTCTCGCATCGAGGTCTCGGAACCGACGAGGACCCGTGCCCCAGCCTCCAAGGCTTCCAACCCGGGGAACCCGAAGCCTTCGGAAACGGATGCCGACACGAAGAGATCGCACGACCGGTAGAGGTCGGCCAGCAACGCGTCTGATGCGTCTTCCAACAACGTCACCCAGTCAGCTCGTCTAGCGGCTTGTCTGACTGAGTCTGCATAAGCGGGGAAACTGGCTGTCGCACCACCCACCAGCACCAGGCGGAGATGGGGATGTTCGGACCGAAGCCGATTCGCCGCATTGATCAGTGCAAGCTGGTTCTTGCGCGGCTCCATCTTGCTGACCCCGATGATCATCGGGTCGCCTCTCGGGACCGGTGCGTTCGATGGCGCGAGGGTAGACGAGACGAACGGATAGGCAACGTGCCACCGTCCCTTGGTCTGGGGAAGGTATCTGACGAGGTCAGTTGCGCTGAAGTGGGATACCGTCATCAACTCGTCGGCGCTCTCGGATCCCTTCTCGTACATACGCTGGATGAGGTTCGCAACAGCGGAACGCGAGTCTCTATCCAGCCAGGCCGACTCGACGCCTAGTTCCCGTGCGAGGCCCAGGAGGACGTCCGCGCCATAGAGAGTCTCGAAGACGTCTCGGGATGGCGACGGGAAGTCACCCCAGAAGGGCTGAGCGTCGTGGAGGACTCTGACCAGTGGCACCACGTCGACCGGCGGCACGTAGTACTGCGGGGCGATGAACAGTCCGGCGCCGACGTCTTTCAGTGCTTGCGAAAGACCATTGCTCGCCCACGTGGAAAGAAGCGCCGCGTCCCAAGGGTACTGGGTCTGGCTCATGCGGGCCGAGGGGTTTACTAGTTCGACCAGCTCGAAGCGATGCCGGAGTGCTTCGGAGAATCGGAAGGCCTCGACCAGACACTGGGTGTATCGACCGATGCCGCTCGCGCCTGCTCGGCGCGCATCGACGGCCACCACAGTTCGCTTAGCCACGGACGTTCCATCCTTTCGCCTGTTCCGATTTCGCCACGTAGTACCGAAGGAGGGGACTGAGCGACTCCCATACCGGTTCGCGAGTCACTTGAGCGTGGATGTCATCGAGGACATCTTGTACGAGCGGAGTCGACTCGGGCAGTCGGGAAAGGTGGACCGACACGTTGAGAAGATTCTCGACCATCCATTGATGGGACCCACTGAGCCTTGCAAGTCGTTTAGTCAGATGGACGAAGCGGTCGGCTTCGACACCCGACATCATCTGTCGTTGCTCCAACGTGCGTGTCCCGTACAGCAGATCCCGGCACATAGCTGTGGCGAAATGGCTCGCACGGCTGGACTGCACACTGGAGCCGTCCGGGTCGGCCTCGAGGTCGTCGATCGCATCGTTGGCTGCACTCATTAGCTGCCGGTGCGCGGTGGACAGCGTCGCGTCGTCGCAATTGGGGTCTTTGAGAAGCGCTGAAAGATGTTCCAGCAGGACGAAGGACGCGAAGAAGGGTTCGACGACGTCCGAATGTCGGTCGCTGCCTCGGAGCTCGAGGTCGATTCCTTCGAGCAGAGTCACTACCGCTGCGGGTCCAGCCGAACGCGCTCGATCCAGTTCCGCTCGCAAAGATGCACGGCGGCTGAGCGGGGCCGTTGCGAGCGAACTCCAGGATTCTGCGGAGGGTCCGGTAAGTCTGCGAATCCATCGGCTGTCTACCCTTACACCGTCTGACAGACGTCTCACCTGCTCGGGTTCGTCCGAGAGCCGCACGGGTCGTCCGCTGACTTTGCTGAGTTCCCAGGAGAGCAAGAGATCTCCCCAGGTCTGTTGGTCGGCCGGACGAAGAAAGTCCTCGTAGCCCCCGACTCGGCAAAGGATCCACGCCAGGCGGGGGACCACGGGCCGGCATTGCGACCCAGCTCGGGAGTTCGGCTCTGCCCGCCAGGAACGTGCTTCACCGATCACGAATCCGTTGAGTGCTGTCAGTTCGTCCGGGTCGGTTTTCATCTGGAGATCCCGGACGAGTTGGAGAGTCAACCACTTGGAGAGCGAGTCCGAGTGCACTTGTGAGTTCTTTCGCACGAGCTCCACTACGCGTCTCACATGGTCGTCGTCGAGTTCCGGTGCCGAGAGTCCGAGACATTCGAGGGTACGGTGCCAGTTCGGTCGCGTCGGAGTTACGTGGAGTGTGTGGCTCTTCAACCACTCGCGTATCGCGGTCTTGCGGGCGACAAGCATCTGCTGCGCGCCGGGATCCGTAGATTCGACTCGCTTGGCCCTCATGAAGAAGTAGAGGGCGGCTACTGGGTCACTGCCGCAGGAGGAAAGGTCAACCGTTGAAGCGAATGTTCGTGACGATCGCCATGTCTCGCGCGCCACGGCAGTCTTGATACTCATCAGTTCGGCCGTGTCGTACTTATCGTCGTTTCCGTTGCGACTGGTGACGGCGTAGTCGACGTAACCGGCATCGTGACTGGTCCTGAAGTCGGTGAGTGCTTCGTTGAGCCTGCCCGCGAGGCGGACCAAGTCTTGCGACCTTCTCACCTTGAAGTTCCGGAGTCGCAGGTAGTTCCACCACGGCTCTTCAGCCGTCCCTCGCGTCTGCACGTACAAGGAACGCGGCGTATGGGATATCGCCCGCGAGACCTCCCGGATGACCGTGTCGAGGTTCTCGTCTTGCAGCCCGTATCCAAGAAAGAGGACGTCGCGTTGAGCGAGGTTGACTCTGAGTTCGTCCAGGAGAAGCCCGCGTGTCCATCCAAAACTCGCGTAGTCGTCGGAAGTCACGACAAGGGGAAGCTCGCGATCTAGGTGTACTTCGTCGATGCTGCCGTGAATCTTCACGATCTCGAGACGGTCGCCAGCCCGTTCAACTAGGTCGCTGGGCCTGCTCGTGACCTGATACGGGACGCCGATCGCCGCCAGCGTGGACTCGACGAGCGAGTCGTAGTTCGTCGTGTAGATGGATGACCATGGCAGGGACAGCAGCGGTGCCGCCGCCGTGACCGTCTCCAGGCTGAACGACTGGCCGGTCTCCTCGACAAGTAGCTCGACCAGGTCCTCTCGCGCCACCTCAGGATCGATGTTTCCGTACCGCACGAGTTCAGAGATGAAGAATTGGGACGCGAGTCGCAATTGATAGGTCCGCCTGCCGTCCTCGGTCAGGCTCGTGGTCGCGGCGATGACGCGCGCAGGGACGTGGGAGCTCCCGTCGAGTCGTTCGATCAGCGACTTCACAATCGACTCGCCGAGTTCTGAGGCTGTCTTCACGTTCTCGCCGCCGACGCTGCTGAATGCGCTCGTGAATCCCGCACCCAGGAACAGAACGCAGGTCCCGTCCGCGATTGACGCGATCAGCTCCCCGTCGAGGAGATCGTCTTGTGGCGTTGTCATGTGCTGATCCTGGCTCTGCCGGAAGGCCGGGAAACGAAGAATGACAGAAATAGTCGTTCGAACAACGATGAACGCCCTTGTGACGCATGCACTGAGACCAGGTCGCCGTCTAAGCCGCGCGTTCACTACCCCACGTAGCCACATCGAGCATCGAGAAAGCACTGGAGACACTAGCCCCCGATCGGCCGTTCGAGCGTGGAGGCGGATCCGCGTCGGTCTCTGTCCGGTTCGAAGCGATGCTGGGCAGACTTCGATAGCTTAAGGCTTTTTCACCGGCACCGACTGAAACGGCATGCCGTCGGTCTCGGTCGTGTTGGTCGGTATGGCCACCCCACCTCGGCCTGGCACACCGGGACCGACCACAATGTGACGATGCGCCATCTAAGATATGGATGAGCCAACGTGCGCCTCATGCAGCCACCGCGCTGCTCGCGACAGACCAAGGGACTGCTGCACCGATAGGTGACATCTGATCTGTGGTGCCGTGAGGTGCCGCTGGAAGGATGTGCACCATGCCCAAGCCCTATCCCCGTGATTTCCGCGAGGACGTCGTGCGGGTCGCCAGGAGCCGCGAGCCAGGAGTCCTGTTGAAGGACATCGCCGCTGACTTCGGGATCAGCGAGTCGTGCCTGGCCAACTGGATGAAGACTGCGAACGTCGAGGACGGCCTCAAGCCCGGAACCACCGCGGCAGAGAACGCCGAACTGCGCGAGGCGAAGAAGCGGATCCGCCTGCTCGAGCAGTGGGGGCACCTCCCGCTCGCGGGGGCGAACGAGGTCCTGCGCCGCGCGGCGGCCTACCTGTCTCAGGCGAATCTGCCGGGAAAAGGCTCTTCCCACTCGTGAGGGAGCTCGCGGCTGACGGGATCGGAGTCTCGCTCAGCTGCCGCGTGCTCGGGCTGTGTCGCCAGCAGTACTACCGCTGGCTCGCTGCCCCGGTCACGACCTCAGAGTGGGACAACGCCCACCTGGCCAACGCCGTCTTCGACGCTCACGACCAGGACCCCCAGTTCGGGTATCGGTTCATGGTCGATGAGGTCCGCGAGGCCGGGTTCGGACCGGCCGAGCGGACCGTTTGGCGGATCTGCTCAGACAACCAGTGGTGGTCCTCCTTCGGAAAGAAGCGCGGCAGGAACGGCAAGAAGCCCGGCCCGCCGGCCCACGACGACCTGCTCAACCGGGTCTTCCAGGCCGGGAGGGCGAACCAGATCTGGCTGACCGACATTCCCCCGAGCACTCCGTGCAGGGAGGTGCCCCCACCGAACACCCCACCCATGAGGGAAAGGTCTACCTCTGCGCGATCAAGGCCACTGGTCCAACCGGATCGTGGGCTACTCCATCAGCGACCGCATGACCTCCCACCTCGCCGTCCGAGCCTTGGAGAACGCTGTCGCCCGCCGCGGCGACGTAGCCGGCTGCATCGTGCACTCAGACCGCGGCAGCCAATTCCGAAGCCGCCGCTTCATCGCCGCACTCGCCCGCCACGACATGGTCGGATCGATGGGACGAGTCGGCGCAGCAGGAGACAACGCCGCCATGGAGTCCTTCTTCGCCTTACTGCAGAAGAACGTCCTCAACACCCGTCACTGGACCACCCGCGAAGAGCTGCGGATCGCGATCGTGACCTGGATCGAACGGACCTACCACCGCCGACGCAGACAAGCCGTCCTCGGCCGATTGACCCCCATCGAGTGGGAGACCATCATGAACCAGACCGTCGCCCTGGCGGCCTAACCCCACCTGTCACCCATCGGTGCAGCAGTCCCCAAGGCCATAGCTGCGTCTGGAGAGGGACCGGTCCACTCTCGTCCGTTGGAGATCTAGCTGTAGATCCCGCACGCGCGCTCGCCCGGAGCAGTTGGCCTACTCCAACCGACCTGTGTGGGAGAGGTGATCCATAAACAACTCGTGGAGTCCCGCTGCCAAGATCTCGCCCTCTGCGTCAGTGAGCCCATCAACTCGCGCCCGCTGGCCGATTCCACACTTTTTCCGGTCAGACCGAGCGAGACATTGAAGTCAGGTCGCAGAGCTTCTCTCTTCCTCGCCCTATGGATCTGCATCCGAGACTGGCCTTCGTTTCCCCTGACCTCCCGGTCGAGGCGGGGCATCAAGTCTCTGGAGACTCGCTCTCCTGGGTGCGCAGGTACCACGAATACGGCGGGCCGAGGCTAGAACTTGATCAGTGCCTGAAAAGCCAGGTCCCGCAGACGCGCCCACTCCGGGGAGTCAGGCACGGAGTCGAGGTGCCAGAAGTCCTCATGAACCGAACCGCTCCACTCTCCGAGCACAGCATCCAGTGCTTCGGCAGCATGGCGAGCGGTCAGTCGCGACCCAGCCGGCTCGTTCGAACTGCGGCAGCAAGAGCACGCCGCTCTCGAGCGCGAGCTCATCGGCGTATGGAGGAGCACCCAGGCCCAGCGACTCGAGCCAAGCGATCTAGCGCTTGCCGGCATTGCCAGCAGAGCGACACTCCTCACGAACATCGCGAGAACACGCGGATGGAGGTTTGTCACTGGTGGGAATCTTACTGTGCCACTGGCTCCGCTAGAGACCTTCCAGTACGGCACGCCGCCGAGTCGGCTACGGCGACGCGTTCGCCTTCAGCGCAGCCTTCAAGCGACTGCACGCCGTCAGTCCCGCACACTTCCGGCGTGCGAGCGCACCCGGACGAGTTGCCGCACGTCTAATCAGTGCACCGATCCGGCGGCGCGGGCCCTCGCACCGTGGGCGATCCCTCTAGGCACGATGAGAACCGCGTCGACAGGCACGCTCGTCTCGACGAAGCCCCGGTCCGGAGGATCCCCCATCGCGACAGGTGCACACCCCAGACGGCCACCCCGAGCACGACGCCCTGGATCGAGCGGGAGCGCCCCTCGACCATCCACTCTGCTGCGTGCGATCAGCTTGGCCAGGGGAGGGTCATATCCGGATGGGGGCACCGTCCGATCAACGTAGAGATGAACCCGAGGATCTGCGGGCTACCACTGACGACGCCAGAGGCACCCGGCACCATGCGCAGGTGACGCGTTGACGGTTCGCTGTAAGCGTTGAGACTGAATGGGCCGTAGCGCACTTCCCGCCCTGCTTCGATCTTGTCGAGTATCCAGTCATACGCTTCGCGCGAGGAGAGGATGAGCTCGACATCTTTGACCAGGAGAGCCGTGGTCGGCAGGATGGGAAGAACTCCGGTGGCGGGTTCATTGCCCACGACTGATCCGCCGGTTGAGATGACGGTGCCGCGTCCGATGCTCTGCGCTGACCACTTCCATAATCGGCTCGAGAAGACAGAGGAGTCCATCCACGGTCGGACGATCGAGATCCGTTTCATCGAGCATGACAGGAAGAACGGACTCTCCGCGCCGCTCGCCGCTGGGCCTGCTTCGTCCATCCCGCTCTCGACGTGTCGAGCGGCAAGGATGGAGGACTGCCGGTTCCACGCAGGCATTCGCCCTGGAGATACTTCGTCTCCTGAGCGGACGCTGCAGCAACATCTGCCGTCGCACCCTCGCATCCCTGTCCCACCTGAGCGGGGTTGGTTGGCGAAGTCGTCCGGGTCGAAGCGGAACGGAGTCCACTGTTCATCGCGAAACCAGTCCTTGTAGCGCGGCACGCTGTCCACGACCTGGAACGCACTCCCATTCGCGAGCCGTTCGGTGCCTGTGTCGAATCGGTCTGCCAGCTGCTGCCAGTACACGTAGGGTTCACGGGCCTGCAGCTGCTTCACGGTTGCCAGAGCGGTCTCGACCTCTTCTCTGTGACCATGCTCGTCCCAGGCCTGACGAGCCTCGCGGTAGCGAGCGATCACCTCTGGCGGGACGAGAGGTCCGCCGTTCTGTTCAGTCGCGCGAGCCTCGAAGAGCAGATCCTGCGCCGCGTAGAAGACCGCCTCGTACTCGACGTAGTCACGCAGCTGCGGGCTCGGCTCACCGTCCACCTCGAGGTAACCCTCAGCTTTCGCCAACTCAGCCTTCTGCTCCGGCGAGAGTCCGATCTCGGGAGTCTCCTTGCCGTTGAGGATCAGCTGATAGATGTCGGAGACCAGGCCGGCCTTCGGTGTCACGACGTAGTTGCACTCCAGTGCCGCGTTGAGCAAATTGCTGACCATGTACTTGGTCTCGGGGTCGTCAGGGTCGAGGTGCGGCGTGACGACGATTCCCGGCCACTGGATGCTGAGGAGCGCATCGGGACTCTGCCCGACCACCCCGGAGACCGCCAACGCCTGGGCAATCTTGCTGTACAGCTGGACGAACTCGGCTGAATCGGTTCGGCTCATGCCGGCGTCGCCCTCTCCCATGGCTGAGAAGCGCTCTGCCACGCCCCAGCACCCATCACGCGGGAGCCCACGGGAGGTTCGGGTCGGGGTTCGGCACCTGAGGAAGAACCTGGCTGATCGCGGCGATGATCTGCGTGTTGTTGATCGAGATTTTGTTCTCAGCGAACGTCCCCTTGATGCTTTCGCGGCGGTCCTTGTACTGCACCGAGCCAGCGATCGAGAACGGTCCGATGCCGAGACTGGCCTCAGCCTCGATCTCGCGCTTCATGCGTTCCTCGACGGTGTTCTGGAACTTGCCGAGGATCTCGACGTTGCGCGCCAGGATGACGGTCGTCGGGATGGCGACGAAGGCGCCCGTCGGGACGATCTTGTCCTTCAGGCTCCCGCCAGACGACAGCTCCGCAGCGGGTGCCGTGGGCTCGAACTTCCACGCCCGACTGTTGAAGACCAATGGGTTCATCCAGTTGCGACTGATGGTGACCCTCATCAGCTCGCACTTGAAGGAGAGACTGGTCTCCTCGACCTTGATGTACTCCTTGTCCTCCTGATAGCTGCCGGAGCCAGAGATAGTGACGATGCCGAACTTGCCATCGAGGTTGCCGGCGACACCGATGTTGGTCGACGTCGACTGGTTGTTGAGGTCTTTCTCGACGAACTCGAACTTCGTCCATCCTTCGTCCTTGAACCAGCTTGCGTACCGGGGCGCGAGAGTGGCGGGGGGAAAGCGCAGACCACTCGGCAGCTCGCGCTCGTTCTCGGCGAACCGCTGGTCGAGCTTGTCCCAGAACGCCGACCCGTCTCGGCCCTGGAGCTGCTTCATGATGGCGAGATTGGTCTGCTGCTTGATCTTGCCAGCCGCGACCCACTTGTCCATGGCCGACTTGACCTTGGCCTTGAGGGCCGCCGACGGTGCCGGCCCGGTCTTGTTCTCGTAGTTGGCCTGCGCGGCGTCGTACTCAGACACCACGGCCCAGTACGCGGTCTCGGCGGCGTCGCACTTCTCTTGACGCTCCTCGTAGTCTTTCTCAGCCGCTGCGAGCTTCGCCTTCTCCTTCTCGCTCAGATCGGCGATGGGGTAGGTCTTGAGGTCGAGAATGCTCTTGTACGCATCGGAGACGCGCAGAGCACCGGGCGTGTAGGTGAAGTTGAACATGGGCGCCGTGTCGAACAGCTGCGAGATCTCCTGGTCGTCGTCCGCGTTGTTGACCGGGTCGAGGTTGACGGGCAGGTACTGACCCGGGTTGTAGATGGAGAGGAGAGACTCTCCGATGGTTCCCGGATTCTCCTTCGAACCGGCACCGACCGCGATCGCAAGCTTGGAGTACAGCTTCTCGTAGAGGGTGGCATTGTAGTCAGTCATGGTTCCATCGCCTTTATCGTTGATCGATCATGCGAACTGATTCCCTCGTTCGCGGCAGGGTCAAGCTGTAGAAAACTGAGATCACGAACGCGAGCACGGATCCTCGCGCGACTCGTCGTTGGGAAGCACGGCAGGTTCCTAGAGCCACGTCTCGATGGTCCTGATGACGTCGCTGGTCAATCTGACGGCAAAGTTGGACTGCAGCTCGCTGCTGCCGGCCACGTGGATGCCTACGATCCGAGGAACGTCGCCTTCCTCGTCCTCTTCGAAGGTGCACCTCACAGCCGCGCCACTCTGACCGTTGAACGTGCTGATGCGGTACCACAGGAACTCAGCAGCGGGCGGCGGCGTCAAGGGGCCAGCCGCGTTCCACATGGTGCCGGCCGTCTTGTCGCCCGGGTACCCAGCGATATCAGCGGTTCGATCCACGAGAGTCTCGTCGCTGGCGTCGTACAGGAAGGGGAAGGCACCTTCCGCGGGGTCGAGTCCTGTCTGCAGGGACACCACGCCAAAGTCGTAGAGGTACCGGGAGTAATCACGAACCACTCCGCCGGTCGCGGCGGGGTCCGCGGGCGACAGCGTCCTGTACTCCTCACTCACGTGAGCATCCCTGAAGCCGACCGGAGGGTACGGCCGGTCCGTGCCGTTCTGCGCGAGCGAGAAAATGACCGAGCTCGCCCTCCCCCCGCGCCTGTCTTGATAAAGGTTGTGACCGCAGGTGAGCACCCGGTCTCGGTCGATGAGCGTGCCGGTTCCGGTGCCGCGGCTCCCGTCGGGAAAGGTGATGGCGAGCTGGCCGACCCACGAGAACGGCGTGACGGTGGTCGGATCCACCCGGACACGTCCGTCTGGGGGAAAGACACTGTTGAGGATAGGCGCACCTGTCCGAGACTGATCTTCCATGCGAAACACCCCTGACTGATCGATCATGAAAACTGATAGATAAAACCGTGCAACCCATCCCAGCGAAGACTCGAAATCCCCAAGATCCCTACGCTGCCGGAGGGGCCATCGCTGAACTCGTGGCGAGGAAGTTCAGAATCGGGATGCACTGCCACCTCGTCAATGGACGGGGCGATAAATGGGACGTACAACCCGCCGAACCCGATCGAGACGCGAAAAAGGGGCTCTCGATAGTTCCTGCGAACTACGGCGTCACGCTTCGGCCGGCTAGACGTTGCAGGACAGGAACGTGATGACGCGGGGCAGCGTGACTCGTTCAGAGCCCAGGAGCTCGACGACCTCCGTCAGCGTCGGAGTCCACGCCTGAACCCGCCTCCTCCGCGTTGCCGACGCCCCAGGTCGTGAAGGTTGATCACCTCATGACTCGGCGAGATGAGGGCATTCGCCTTCGCTTTCGTGGCAAGCGGGTTAGCGTCCGACATCCCTCTCACGATCTGGACCGCTCATGCCCAAGGACACCCCGCTTCTTCGACCACTCAGACTTCCTCGGCCGTCGACGACGACCGAACCCGTCCTCAACGTCGCCATCTACCCCTACCTGCCCCGCCCCCTCCAGTTCGAGGACGCGATCCGAGCCCAGTGGCAAGCGGTACGACCCGACGGCCCAGAGCTCAACTTCGTCGACTACGACTGCTACTCCGCCGATCCACCGAGCACGCTCGACGTGTTCACCTTCGACGCGATCTTCATCAACCACTTCCAGACAGCCGGCTACCTCCTGCCGATCAGCGAGCCCCTCGACGGCGACTTCATGGACTTCGCCCAGCGAGCGGTCACCGTCGAAGGGCAGGTCGTCGCCTACCCCCAGCTCGGCTGCCTCAGCTCCCTGATCGTCCGCAGCCTCGACGTCGACCTGCTCGACGCTGTCGGCAGCGACGGCATCCTCGACGTCCTCGGCGTCGCCACGGACCCCACCACACCCCAACCGCCGACCGACTCGGGCCTGCTCCTGGACTACACGGGCCGCACCACCGACGCCTGCGAGTACGCACAAGCACTCCAGCAGCAGGACCACGGCTACGACGTGCCGTTCCAGCCGCCACCGACGGTCGATGAGAACGCCATCGCCTCCCTGCTGAACTACACCAAGGCCGCAGGCCGCGCGCAGGCTGGATACGAGGATCCCGCCTCCCAACGGCTGCAGTGGTTCACGACCGGATCAGGGCGCGCCCTCGCCGGCGTCACCGAGAGCCTCGCGACGTTCCCCGTCGATCAGATCCAGAACTACCCCGTCCGAGCCAAACCACTCGCCCCCGCGAGCGCCCAGGGCGAGAACTGCTTCTTCGTCGACGGAGTCGGCATCAACCCTCGGACACCCGACACCGCATCAGCACAGGCGTTGGCGCAGGTAATGACGTCCCTGCAGGTGCTCGGGCAGGGCTGCAGAGCCCGCGCCGCAGACGAGAACCCCCAGTACCTCATCCCGGCGCGCCAGTCCGTTCTCGACGACCTCGCCAACCAGTACCCCCTCTACAGCACCATCCGCACCATCGTCTTGGGCTCCCCCCGCCACGCCTTCACCGTCGACGCGAGCGTGCGCGACTGGCTCACCGCGCAAGGCGCGGTCATCCGCGACCAGCTCCTCGAGAACACCGTGCCCGAGAACGACACCATCGTCGTCGACGACCACCCCATCCACCCCTCGCTCGCGCACCTGCCAGTGAATCTGGCACGCAAGAGGTGAACACCGCGGCAGACTCCGAGACCCGGGTCCTGCACGTTGCGTCGACGACGACGGATCGGTGCGCCAGGGCGTCCTCGAACGCGCCTGCGCAACAATCGGAGACGGGCACGACGGGGGCCTGTCCCTGCTCGTCCAGCCCGACATCGATGCACGAAAAAAGCCGCCGGCGTTGCCGCCCACGGCTCTCTCGTTCTTCCTCGTGCTTCTCGTCTGGTGCGCGAGGGGGGATTTGAACCCCCACGCCCTTGCGGACACTGGCACCTGAAGCCAGCGCGTCTGCCGTTCCGCCACTCGCGCGTCGTTCCCTGAGGAACAGTCGCCGAGTCTAACACCACGGCTCCCACGCGCCCGCACCCGCCCGTCGGTGGCTGGGCAACCGCAGCAGGGCTCCTGGGGGTGCTGGGGCACCGATGCCGGCGCGCGGGTTGATGAGCCACCGATGGAGAGGGCGGCGGGGCTGGGGTGGGGCAGGAAGAATGGAACGCGTTCCCACGTCAATTCGCGTGCGTCGTGCCTGCCGATACCATCGTCGGGACCACCGACGACCCCACGCACGTGACCCGGCAGGAGGCGAGAACCGATGGCAGGTGTGCTCAGCCGCTTCGAGCAGCGGCTCGAGGGCGCAGTCACCGGCGCGTTCGCCCGAGCCTTCCGCAGCGCCGTGCAGCCGGTGGAGATCGCCGCCGCGATCCAGCGCGAGGTCGACAACTCCGCCCACGTGCTCTCGCGCCAGCGGATGCTCGTCCCCAACGACTTCACCGTCGAGCTCTCGCCCACCGACCACGGCCGGCTCGCCCCCTTCGGCGACACCCTCACCACCGAGCTCGCCACGCTCGTGCAGGAGCACGTCACCGAGCAGCGCTACACCCTCGCCGGGCCCCTGCGCATCGAGCTCGTCGAGGCGCCCGACCTCGGCACCGGACGCTTCCGCGTGCGCAGCCGCACCAACGCGGCCGTCCGGCCCGTCGAGGGCGCCCGCATGACCGAGACCGCCGTGCGCAGCTCGCAGGTCGTGCTCGAGGTCAACGGCCTCAAGCACCCCCTCACCCCGCCCGGCGTCGTCGTCGGACGCGGCAGCGAGGCCGACCTGCGCATCGACGACCCCGGCATCTCCCGCCGGCACGCCGACATCAAGGTCCACGAGTCCGGCGGCAACACCACCGTCACCATCACCGACCTGCAGTCGACCAACGGCGTCGTCCTCAACGGGCACCGCGTGCAGACCGCCTCGGTCGGCAACGGCTCGGAGATCCGCCTCGGCAACACGGTCCTCACCATCCGCATCACGACGAGCGAGGACCGATGACGGACCTGACCCTCACCCTCATCAAGATCGGCTTCCTCGCCGTCCTGTGGCTGTTCGTGCTGTCTGCCGTGTCGGTCATCCGCTCCGACATCTTCGGCGCGAAGGCACCGAACCAGAAGCCCGCCAAGCAGCCCCGCGCCGCAGCCGCCGCGAAGCCCGCCAAGAGCCGCAAGCAGCGCACCCCGCGTGGCGCGCCCACCAAGCTGCAGGTCGTCTCCGGCCCCAACTCCGGCCAGAGCGTGCCGCTCGGCGACGGACCCGTCCTCCTCGGCCGCGGCACCGACGCGGCCATCCGCCTCGACGACGACTACGTCTCCACCCGCCACGCCCGCTTCGCCACCAACGGCGAGCAGTGGTTCGTCGAGGACCTCGGCTCCACCAACGGCACCTACCTCGGCAGCCAGCGGATCACGTCCCCCACCCCGATCGGCCTGAACATCCAGGTCCGGCTGGGCAAGACCATCGTCGAGCTGCGGAAGTAGGACGATGTCCCTCACCCTGCGCTACGTCGCGCTGACCGACGTCGGCCTGCGCCGCTCCAGCAACCAGGACTCCGGCTACGCGAGCAGCCGCCTGATCGCCGTCGCCGACGGCATGGGCGGCGCGGCCGCCGGCGACCTCGCCTCGGCCGAGACCATGAACGTCATCCGCCAGCTCGACCGCGAGCTGCCCGAGATCGACCCGCTCGAGGCGCTCCAGAAGGCCGTCGCCCATGCCAACCAGCGCCTCGGCGAGCTCGTCGCCGAGGACCCGTCGGTCGAGGGCATGGGCACCACGCTCGAGGCGATGCTGTGGGACGGCGAGCGCTTCGCCACCGCCCACATCGGCGACTCGCGCGCGTACCTCCTGCGCGACGGCGAGCTGACCCAGATCAGCACCGACCACACGTTCGTGCAGAGCCTCGTGGAGGAGGGGAAGCTGACGCCCGAGGAGGCGCGCGTGCACCCGCACCGCTCCCTCCTGCTGCGCGTCATGCTCGGCCGCGACGACAACGACGCCGACCTCGAGTGGTTCGAGGGGCAGGTTGGCGACCGCTTCCTGCTGTGCAGCGACGGTCTGTCCGACATGGTCGACGACGCCACCATCCAGCAGCTGCTCAGCGCCGAGACCATCGACCAGGCCGCGTCCGACCTGGTCCGCACCGCGCTCGAGAACGGCGGCTACGACAACGTCACCGTCGTCATCGGCGAGCTCGTGCCCTCCGGTGCCGTGTCGGAAGAGGAGCTCTCGTCGGCCGACGGACGCCCGCAGCTCGTCGGCGCGGCCGCAGAGGGACCCCGCCCCCGCACCGGCAACGCCTCCGGTGGCTCCGGGAAGGCCCGCTCGCGCGAGGAGCGCAAGGAGCGCAGGCGCGAGAAGGAGGTCGACCCCGAGGAGCTGCGCTACGCGCCGCGCCCGCCGAGCAAGTGGCGCTGGGTGCGCCGCCTCGTCGCCCTCGCCGTCGTCGTCGGCATCGTCGCCGCCGGCGCGTTCTACGCCTACCGCTGGTCGCAGGACCAGTACTACGTGGCCTCCGCCGACGGCAAGGTCGTCATCTACCGCGGCGTCCAGGCCGACCTGCCGCTCGTCACCCTCAAGCACGTCGACGAGGTCACCGACGTCGAGCTCGACACCCTGCCCACCTTCCGCGCGCAGCAGGTGCGCGGCGGCATCGAGGCCGACAGCCGCGCCGACGCCGAGCAGATCGTCGAGAACCTGCGCGGCCTCGCCGAGGAGCCCGAGCCGTCGCCCTCGCCGAGCCCCTCCCCCTCGCCGTCCCCCTCCGCGTCGCGCACCGCCGACCGGGAGCGGTCCGCATGAGCACACCCACCCTGGTCCCGCGCAAGCGACGCGGGGCCGAGCTCACCCTGACCCTGCTCGCCGTGCTCATCGGCGTCGGCGCCTACTGCGCCGTCGGCCTCGGCGCCGAGGGTCGCGTGCCGGCCGACGCGCTGCGGCTCGTGATCTTCCTGGTCGCGGCCGCCGTCGCCACGCACCTGCTCGTCCGCAAGGTCGCGCCCTACGCCGACCCCGTCCTGCTGCCGCTGGTCATCTGCCTCAACGGGCTGGGACTGGCGATGATCTACCGCATCGACCTCGGCTACCAGGCGATGGGCAACGACGCGTTCGGCCCGCTCGCCACCAACCAGCTGATGTGGTCGGGCATCGGCATCGCGCTGTTCGCCGTCGTGCTGCTCGTCATCCGCGACCACCGCCGCCTGCAGGCCTACACCTACACGTTCGGCTTCGTCGCCCTCGCGCTGCTGGTGCTGCCGCTGCTGCCCGTCATCGGCCAGAACATCCGCGGCGCGCGCATCTGGATCAACATCGGCCCGTTCAGCTTCCAGCCCGGCGAGGCCGCCAAGATCTGCCTGGCCATCTTCTTCGCCGGCTACCTCGTCGTGAAGCGCGACGCCCTCGCGCTCGCCGGCCGACGCTTCGCCGGCATCGACCTGCCGCGCGGTCGCGACCTCGGCCCCATCGGCGCGGCGTGGCTGATCAGCATCGCCATCCTCGTCTTCCAGCGCGACCTCGGCTCGTCGCTGCTGTTCTTCGGCCTGTTCGTCGTCATGCTCTACATCGCCACCGAGCGGCCCGGCTGGCTCGTCGTCGGCGGCAGCCTGTTCGTGGCCGGCGCCTACTTCGGCTACCTCGCGTTCGGGCACGTGCGCGTGCGCTTCGACGCCTGGCTCGACCCGTTCTCCGACCCCGACCGCAACGGACAGATCATCAACGGCCTGTTCGGCATGGCCTACGGCGGCGTGCTCGGCACCGGCTGGGGGCAGGGCAGTCCGCAGCTCACCCCGTTCGCGTTCTCGGACTTCATCGCCTCCGCGATGGGCGAGGAGCTCGGACTCACCGGACTCATGGCGATCCTCGTGATCTACGGCCTGGTCGTCGAGCGCGGCATGCGCATCGCGCTCACCTGCCGTGACGCGTTCGGCAAGCTGCTCGCGGCCGGCCTCGCGGTCTCGATGGCCCTGCAGATCTTCGTGGTCATCGGCGGCGTCACCCGCCTCATCCCGCTGACCGGCCTGACCACGCCGTTCATGGCGCAGGGCGGCTCGTCCGTGGTCATGAACTGGGCGATCATCGCGCTGCTCCTGCGCATCAGCGACCAGACCCGACGCCCCGCGCCCGAGGTGTCGCAGTTCGACCACGACGAGGAGACCCAGGTGGTGAAGCTGTCGTGAACAAGCCCATCCGCAACCTCGCCGTCGCCTGCCTCGTGCTGTTCGCGGCGCTGCTGATCAACGTCAACTACGTGCAGTTCGTCGAGGCCGGCGACCTCAACGCACGCCAGGGCAACAAGCGCGTCATCGACGCCGACTTCAGCCGCGACCGCGGCGCGATCCTCGTGGGCGACGAGCCCGTCGCCGAGAGCAAGCCGAGCAAGGACCAGTACAAGTTCCAGCGGGTGTACCCGCAGTCGACGCTGTACGCCCCGCTCACCGGCTACTTCTCCTACATCTACGGCAGCGCCAACCTCGAGCGCTCGCAGAACCAGGTGCTGTCCGGCAGCGACAACCGACTCTTCGTCAGCCGTGTCGTCGACCTGCTGGCCAACAAGAAGCCCCAGGGCGGCAGCGTCGAGCTGACCATCAACCCGCGCGCGCAGAAGGTCGCCGCGAGCGGCCTGGAGGCGCTCGGCGAGGGCACCAAGGGCGCGGTCGCCGCGCTCGACCCGAAGACGGGCGCCGTGCTCGCGATGGTCAGCCAGCCCTCCTACGACCCGAACGTGCTCGCCAGCCACGACTTCTCGAAGGTCACCGAGGCGATGAAGCGTCTGCAGGCCAACGAGGACGACCCGCTGACCAACCGCGCGACGCAGCAGATCCTGCCGCCCGGCTCGACGTTCAAGCTCGTCACGGCCGCCGCGGCGCTGGAGGACCTCAACCTCAAGGCCGACAGCCGCGTGAAGGGTGGCGCCAGCCTCTCCTTCCCCGGCATCCAGTACACGCTGCCCAACGAGAACGGCGGCAACTGCGGCGGCGACCCGATCACCTTCGAGCAGGCCCTGCAGGTCTCCTGCAACGTCTCCTTCGGCGACCTGGCCGGCAAGATCGGCCAGGACAAGCTCGACGAGCAGGCCCGCAAGTTCGGCTTCGGCACCGACCCGCTCGAGGGCCTGGCCAGCAACGCCAGCCAGTTCACGGCCGAGGGCACCGACCTGGAGGCCCCGCAGCTCGCGCAGAGCGGCATCGGTCAGTTCGAGGTCGCGGCCACCCCTCTGCAGATGGCGATGGTGGGCGCCGGCATCGCCAACGACGGCGTCGTCATGAAGCCGCAGGTGGTCAAGTCGGTCCGCTCGCCCAGCCTGCGCGTGCTCGACTCGCTGGAGCCGGAAGAGCTCGACCGCGCCATGAGCGCCGACAACGCGGCGATCCTGCGCTCGATGATGGTGGCGACCGTCCAGTCGGGCACCGCCACGTCGGCGCAGATCCCCGGTGTCCAGGTGGGCGCCAAGACGGGAACCGCGCAGTCGACCCCCGACCGCCCCCCCTACGCCTGGTTCGTGGCCCTCGCCCCGGCGAACGACCCCAAGGTCGCCGTCGCCGTGGTCGTGGAGTCCTCGAGCACGGCCCGCAACGAGATCGCCGGTGGACGCCTCGCCGGCCCCATCGCACGCTCCGTCATCGAGGCGGTGCTCGGTGAGTGACTTCGACCCCCCTAGGGAGAGTGACCCCATGACCGGATCCGGCGACGAGCCCATCCTGCTCGGCGAGCGCTACGAGCTCGGCGGGCTGCTCGGTCGCGGAGGCATGGCCGACGTCCGCGTCGCGCGCGACCTGCGCCTCGGCCGCACCGTGGCCATCAAGCAGCTGCGCGCCGACCTGTCCTCCGACGACACCTTCCAGGCCCGCTTCCGCCGCGAGGCGCAGTCGGCTGCCGCACTGAACCACCCCGCGATCGTCGCCGTCTACGACACGGGCGAGTCGACCGACAAGCACGGCAACCACATCCCGTACATCGTCATGGAGTACGTGGAGGGCCAGACGCTGCGCGAGATCATGCGCGACGACCGCAAGATCCTGCCCGAGCGCGCCCTGTCGATCACGGCCGACGTGCTCAGCGCGCTCGACTACTCCCACCGCTCCGGCATCATCCACCGCGACATCAAGCCCGCCAACGTCATGCTGACGCCGTCGGGCCAGGTCAAGGTCATGGACTTCGGCATCGCCCGCGCGATCGCCGACTCCTCCAGCGCGATGACGCAGACCGCCGCGGTCATCGGCACCGCCCAGTACCTGTCACCCGAGCAGGCCCGGGGCGAGACCGTCGACGCCCGCTCCGACATCTACTCCACCGGCTGCCTGCTGTACGAGCTGCTCACCGGACGTCCGCCGTTCGTCGGCGACAGCCCCGTGTCGGTCGCCTACCAGCACGTCCGCGAGGACGCCCGACCGCCGTCGCAGCTGAACCCCGAGGTGACGCAGGCCGTCGACCACATCGTCGCGAAGTCGCTCGCGAAGCGCACCGACGACCGCTACCAGTCGGCCGCCGACATGCGCAAGGACCTCGAGCGGGCCATCGCCGGCCAGCAGGTCGAGGCCCCGACCGCGGCCACCTCGGTCGTGCCGGCCGCGACCGCCGTCGCCCCGGCCGTGGCGGCCGCCGCGGCCACCGGCACGCAGCCCGCCGTCGAGGACGAGGAGGAGCGCAAGAACCGCAAGCCGCTGTACTGGGCGCTCGCGATCCTGCTGCTCCTGCTGCTCGCCGGCATCGGCCTCTACGCCTACAACCAGGCCAACCAGCCCCCGCCGGCGCCCGCCCAGGTCGAGGTCCCCGACGTCACCGGCCAGGACGCCGTCGCGGCGCAGCGGACGCTCGAGCGCGACGGCTTCACCGTGCAGACGCAGGAGCGCGCCGACGGCGACGTCGAGGAGGGCAACGTCGTCTCCCAGGACCCCGAAGGCGGCACCGAGGTCGACAAGGGGACCGAGGTGACGCTGGTCGTCTCCACCGGACCGGCGCAGGTCCAGGTGCCCAACGTCGTCGGCTACACCTTCGACGAGGCGAAGGCCGCGCTCGAGGGGCAGGGGCTCAAGGTGAAGCGCGAGGAACGCGCGTCCGACCAGAGCCGCAACTCCGTCATCAACACCAACCCCGCGGCCGGGGTCAGCGTCGACGCCGGCACGACGGTCACCGTCATCGTGTCGCAGGGCGAGGTACAGGTGCCCAACCTGGTCGGCATGACGCAGGAGGAGGCGGAGAAGACCCTGCAGGAGGCCGACCTCGAGGTCTCGGTCACCGAGGACCCGACCGCCACCGCACCGAAGGGCCAGGTCACCAACCAGGGCACGCCGGCGGGCACGTCGGTGCCGCCGGGCACCACCATCGAGATCACGGTGTCGAGCAACGAGGGCGACGACCAGGGCGGCGACCAGGCCGACGGCAACGGTGACGCCCCGGACGGCAACGGCGACGGCGCCGCCGACCTCGACCTCACCCCCGGGCAGTAGCCGGACTCTCCTGACCGGCGGCCACGCCGGTCAGGAGAGCGCCGACGCGTACCGCAGGACGGTCGCGCCACCGTAGGGCGCGACCACCAGGTCGTCGCCCGTGGTGACCTTCAGGCCGAGCCGGAACTTCGTCACGTAGCGCTCGAAGTTCGCCACCTCGGGGGACGAGCCGAGCGAGTAGGTCATGCCGGGCACGTCGCCCACCGCCTCGATGACGTACGGCGGCGAGAACGGCCGCCCGTCGATGATGACGTTGGAGCCGACGCACACGATCGCGGTCGTCGACACGAGCCGCTGGCCCTGCAGGCTCACGGCCTCGGCGCCCCCGGCCCACAGGGCGTTGACGAACGCCTGCAGGTCCTGCTGGTGCACGACGAGGTAGTTCGGGTCGATCCCGGCGGAGTCGGCGTCGCGCGGGGCGTCGGTCAGCGTGACCCGCATGCCCGGCCCGCGCACCGTGCTGAGCCCGGCCAGGTCGCGCAGGGTGCGCAGCCGTCGCACGATCGCCTCGACCCCGCTGGCGTCGTCGGCAGCGGCGGTCGCGGCGTCGATCTCGCGCTGCAGGTCGACCACGTCGGCCTGTCGCTGCTCGACCCGACGCTCCCGCTCGCCGACCAGCGACGCGACGTCGCCACCGGCCGGTCGCAGGTCCTGGCCGTCGGACGTGCGGTGCGCGGCCGCGGCGGTGAGGCCGGCCACCAGGCAGACCCCGAGCACCGCGACGGACCAGCCGCGCGACGACCTCGTCCGCGAGCGTGCACGCGTCCCCGACATGCGAGCACCTCTCCCCACTCCGACACCGTCCGCGACGCCGACTACGCTAGCCCAGAACCTGCAGACGGCCCAGAACCTGCAGACGGCACCGAAAGAGATCCCCGTGGCCAAGAACAGCACCCCGAGCACGGTCCGCACGCGCCGAGGCGGCTGGGCGCACCCGCTCGCCTTGCTGCTGCTGGTGGTGGCCGTCGCCTGGGCGGTCGGCGCCTTCTTCACGGTCTCCGACCGCTCGTTCCCGAAGATCGGCGCGATCCCGGGCCTGTTCGACCTCGGCGCCTGGAACTTCGCGATCGCCGCGGTCATCGCGTTCGCCGCCTCGTCGGTCGCCTCGCGCACCCGCCCCGAGCCCGAGCCCGGCACGCCCACCGGCAGCCGGTTCGCCGCGCCGCTGATGATCGCGTCGGCCGTCGTCGGCCTGCTGTGGATCGTGGTCTTCTACGTCATCTCCGGCACCGACATCACCATCCCGGTCTACTCCGACCTCGGCGACTGGAACATCGTCATCGGCATGGGCTTCATCGTGGCCGCGTTCGGCTTCGCGATGAAGTGGGAGTGAGCCCTACCGGAAGGTGACCTGGTCGGCGGGCACGTGGCCGTGCTCGTTGTAGGTGAGCAGCCGCGTGCCGCCGCGCCCGACGATGAGCGTGGTCACCGACGCGTTCACCACCACCCGGTTGAGCGGGATGAACAGCGACGCGTCACCCGCCAGCAGGTGCGACGCGACCAACGCGATCGGCCCGCCCGACGTGAACACCGCGACGCGTCGGCCCGACCCGGCCTGCGCGACGGCCTCGTCGAGTGCGCGCAGCACCCGGGCGGAGAACTCCGCGAACGACTCGACCGGTGACGGCGCCCCGCTGACCCACGCGCCGAGCGCGGCGTCGAGGTGCGCCTGGAACTCGCGAGGGTCCGTCGTCGGCGTGACCGTCTCGCCGGCCAGCGCGAGGTGGTCGTACTCGTCCCACCCGGCGTCGACGTCGTAGAGGTCGCCGTCGACCGCGTCGAGCACCGCGACGGCGGTCTGGGCGTGCCGTCGCAGCGAGCCGGCCACCGACCAGTGCGGCCGGAAGTCGGCCGCCTCCCAGGCGAGCCCGAGGCAGCTCCCCTGACGGGTGCCGAGGGCGGAGAGCTGGTCGTAGTCGTCGCTGCCGAACGAGGCCTGGCCGTGCCGGATCAGATGGATGGCGCCCACGGTCGCAGGCTAGCGGGTGTCGGGCGGGCCCGTCGCCGGGCGGACCGGCGGCGTGTCCGAGAGGATGGAGGGGACCCAGGGGACGGAGGCGGCACCGCGATGACCGCGATCGAGAGCGAGCAGGACCTGGTCGTCCTGCTGGACGACGACGGCACACCCACCGGCACGGCGCCGCGCCTCGACGTGCACGGCGCCGACACGCCGCTGCACCAGGCGTTCTCGGTGCACCTGTTCGACGACGCCGGCCGGGTGCTCCTGACCCGCCGGGCGCTCTCGAAGCGGACCTGGCCCGGCGTCTGGACCAACTCGTGCTGCGGGCACCCCCGGCCCGGCGAGGCGGTCGAGGACGCCGTGCGTCGGCGCGTCCGCGAGGAGCTCGGAGTGGAGGTGCGCGACCTGCGTCTGCTGCTGCCCGACTTCCGTTACCGCGCCGTCGACGCCAGCGGTGTGGTCGAGAACGAGGTCTGCCCCGTCTTCGTCGCCCGCGCGGACGGGCCCCTCTCGCCCGACCCGGACGAGGTCGGCGAGCACGCCTGGGTCGCCTGGTCCGACCTCGTGGCCGCCGCGCGTGCCACGCCGGCCGTCTACAGCCCGTGGTCGGTGCTTCAGGTGCCGCAGCTCGACGCCGAGCGTGCCCGGCTCCCCCTCGGCCCGCCGCCCGCGGGCCGGCTCGAGTCGTCGGACGCCGACGCGCCGGTGCGCGTCACGCTCGACGCCGTCAGCGACCTGCTGTCGGCCGAGCTCGCCTGGATGGGCACCGTCTGGGAAGGCCTCGCGCCGGCGGGCACCCCCGGACCCCTCGCCGACGACCTGCCCGGATGGCTGCACACGCTGCTGCAGGGTCGGGGCAAGCGGCTGCGTCCGCAGATGTGCCACTGGGGCTTCGTCGCCGCCGGCGGGACGCTCGCGACACCCGCCCACGACGACGTCGTCCGCGTGGCTGCCGCGCTGGAGACCCTGCACCTCTTCGCGCTGGTGCACGACGACGTGATGGACCAGTCGGGCGAGCGACGCGGCGCTGCGGCCGCGCACGTCGTCGCCGCGGCCCAGCACCGCGCAGCACGGGCGCACGGCGACGCCGCCCGCTTCGGCGAGAACGTCGCCATCCTGCTCGGCGACCTGGCCCACCACGAGGCCGACCGGCTCGTGCACACGCTGCCCGCGGTCCTGCGCGAGTCCTGGTACCAGCTGACCCTCGAGCTGATCGCCGGCCAGCGGGCCGACCTCACCGGGGCGGCCAGCCGTCGGACCGACCTCGCGCACGTCGAGGCGGTCGCGGTGCTCAAGTCCGGCGCGTACACCGTGGCCCGACCGCTGCAGCTCGGCGCGATCGCCGCCGGTGCCACCGCGGCGCAGCGCGAGGTGCTCGACCGCTTCGGGCTGCACCTCGGCCGCGCGTTCGCCTGGCGCGACGACGTGCTGGGCGTCTGGGGCGACCCCGACGTCACCGGCAAGCCGTCGGGCGACGACCTGCGCGAGGGCAAGACCACCATGATCTGGGCGCTCGGTGCCGAGCGGCTCACGGGCGAGGCCGCCGCCGCGATGACGCGGGTCGGCACGGCCGAGGCACGTCCCGGCGACGTCGCCCTGCTGCAGCGCGCGCTCGAGGAGTCCGGCGTCCGCCAGGACGTCGAGCAGCGCATCGTCGACGAGACCGAGCGTGCCGAGCAGGCCCTCGTCGGCTCCCCCCTGACCGCGGCCGGCGTCGCCGGACTGCGCGCGGTCGCCCGCACCGTCTCCTGGAGGTCCGCATGAGTCACGTCGTCGTCGTCGGAGCAGGGCTCGCCGGCCTGGCCGCCGCCTGCCACCTGGTGGGCGACGGCCACCGCGTGACGGTGCTGGAGCGCGAGGACGTGCCCGGCGGTCGGGCCGGCATCCTGCAGCGCGACGGGTTCACGTTCGACACCGGACCGACCGTGCTGACGATGCCCGACCTGATCGACCGGCCGCTGCGCGCGGCAGGGTCGAGCCTGGCCGAGCGGCTCGAGCTGACGCTGCTCGACCCCGCCTACCGCGCGTTCTACGCCGACGGGTCGACCCTGGAGGTGCGGCACGGCCACGAGGCCATGCGCGCCGAGATCCACCGCGAGTGCGGCAGCGTCGACGCCGCCGCGTTCGATGAGTTCGTCACCTGGCTGCGGCGGCTGTACCTCACGGAGATGCCGCACTTCATCGACCGCAACTTCGACCGGCCGACCGACCTGCTGTCGCGTCCGGCCGCGGCGGCGCGGCTGCTCGCGATGGGCGGCTTCGGGCGGCTGGGGCCGATGATCCGGCGTCGGTTCGCCGACGAGCGCCTGCACCGCCTGTTCTCCTTCCAGGCGATGTACGCGGGGCTCGCCCCGGACGACGCGCTCGCCCTCTACGCCGTGATCACCTACATGGACTCGATCGAGGGCGTCTACTTCCCGAAGGGCGGCATGCGTGCCGTGCCGCGGGCGCTCGCCGACGCGGCCACCGACGCCGGCGCGGAGATCCGCTACGGCACGACGGTGACGGCGCTCGTGCGCGACTCCGGGGGTCGGGTGCGTGGGGTCGCGACGGGGGAGGGCACGGTCGCCGCCGACGCCGTCGTGTGCACCATCGACCTGCCGACCGCGTACACGTGGCTGCTGCCCGACCTGCGCCCGCCGCGTGCGGTGCGGGGCGTCGGCGGACGCCTGGGCGGCGACTACTCGCCGTCGTGCGTCGTCTGGCACGTGGGCGTCAAGGGCGTGCCGGAGGGCAAGGCGCACCACAACATCCACTTCGGCCAGCAGTGGAACGAGGCCTTCGAGGACCTCATGAAGCGCGGCACGCTCATGCGCGACCCGTCGCGGCTGGTGACGGTGCACTCGCTCGACGACGACGAGGCCGCGCCCGAGGGTCTCAGCACCCTCTACGTGCTGGAGCCGACGCCCAACCTCGACGTCGGACGGCTGGACTGGAAGGCCGAGCGCGAGCCGATGCGCGAGCGGCTGCTGGCGTTCCTGGAGCGGTCGGGCTACCCGACCGACGTGGTCGTCGACGAGCTCGTGACCCCGCTGGAGTGGCAGGAGCAGGGCATGGCCGCGGGCACCCCGTTCGCGCTGGCGCACACGTTCGCCCAGACGGGCCCGTTCCGTCCCGCCAACGTCGACAAGCGGGTCCCCGGCCTCGTCTTCGCCGGCTCGGGCACCGTCCCCGGCGTCGGCGTCCCCATGGTCCTCCCGTCGGGCCGCCTGGCGGCCGAGCGCGTCAACCAGCTCGTCCGCTGAGCACCCCCCCCCACCCCACCCCACCCGACTTTTGGACACGTCCGGGGCACTTCCGGTGCCCCGGACGCCCCGCAACTGTCCAAAAGTCGGTGGGGGGTGGGTGGGGAGGGGCTAGGGG
>NZ_LUNF01000047.1:0-6224 GCF_001626145.1 Aeromicrobium sp. REDSEA-S32_B7 | reverse complement strand
GCCGCGCGCCGTGCGCGGTTCACCCCCGACGACGTGCGCCTCGCCGACCTGGTCGAGGTCGTGTCCGAGCCCACCCGCGCCGACGACTACCCGCACGCGGCCGGCGTCGAGCAGGGTGTCGTCGTCTACGCCTCGGCGACGCTGCGCGCTGCCGTCGCGTCGCCCGAGGGCGAGGACGCCGTGCGCGCCGAGCTCGTCCACGCCCTCACCGACGGACCGGGGATCGTCGTGCTCAAGGGCGCCTGGGACGACCACGACGTCGTCGACCGCGCCACGGCCGCCTTCGAGGAGGTCATCGCCCAGGAGAAGGCCGCCGGGGGAGCCGCGGGCGACCACTTCGCCAAGCCCGGCGCCAACGACCGCATCTGGAACGCGCTGGAGAAGCTGGCCGTCACCGACCCCGCCACCTTCGTCGACTACTACGCCAACGACGTCCTGGCCCTCGTCTCGACCGCCTGGCTCGGCCCCGCCTACCAGGTGACGTCGCAGGTCAACGTCGTCCGGCCCGGCGGGGTGGCGCAGGACCCGCACCGCGACTACCACCTCGGCTTCCTGTCCGACGAGGTCGCGGCGCGGTACCCGGCGCACGTGCACCTGCTCTCGCCCGTCCTCACGCTCCAGGGCGCGGTCGCGCACGTCGACATGCCCGTCGAGAGCGGCCCGACGCTGTACCTGCCGCACTCGCAGAAGTACGGACCCGGCTACCTCGCCTACCGTCGCGACGACGTGCGCGACTACTTCGCCGACCACCACGTGCAGCTGCCGCTGGAGAAGGGCGACGCCGTGTTCTTCAACCCGGCCCTGCTGCACGGGGCGGGCAGCAACGTCTCGGCCGACGTGCAGCGCGTCGCGAACCTGCTGCAGGTCTCGTCGGCGTTCGGGCGTGCCATGGAGGCCGTCGACCGGGCCCGTGCCACGACGGCGGTCTACCCGACGCTGCTGGAGCGCCGGGCGGCCGGCTGGTCCGACGCCGCCCTGCGTCGCGTGGTCGCGTCGGTCGCGGAGGGCTACCCGTTCCCGACCAACCTCGACCTCGACCAGCCGGTCGACGGCATGACCCCGCTGTCGCAGGCGGAGATCGTCGAGCAGGCGCTCGCCGCGGGCCGCGACGTCGACCAGGTGGGCCAGGCGCTCGGCGCCTACGCCGCGCGGCGTCGCACGGACGGAGCCGTCTGATGGGCAGCCTCGACGACCGCGTCGTCCTGGTCTCCGGAGGCACCCAGGGCGTCGGTCTCGCCATCGCCCAGGCCGCGCTCCGCGAGGGCGCCCGGGTGGTCGTCACCGGACGACGCGCCCACGTCGGCGAAGCGGCGGCCGCCGACCTGTCCGCCCTCGGTGACGCCCGGTTCGTGCGCTGCGACGTGGCCGACGTCGAGGCGTGCCGCGCCGCCGTCGAGGCCACCGTGACCGCCCACGGGCGGGTCGACGGACTGGTCAACGCCGCCGGGTTCACCGAGCGCGGCAGCGTGCTCGACACGACGCCGGAGATGTTCGAGCAGCACGTCGCGGTGAACCTGCGCGGCCCGTTCTTCCTGATGCAGGCCGCGATCGGCGACATGGTCCGCCGTGGTGAGCCGGGCTCGGTCGTCAACGTGCTCACCATGAGCGCACACGGTGGGCAGCCCCACCTCGCGCCGTACTCGGCCACCAAGGCGGGGCTCGCCGGGCTGACGAAGAACGCCGCCTACGCCCACCGGTTCGACCGCGTGCGCGTGAACGGCGTGAACATCGGCTGGACCGACTCCGACGGCGAGGACGTCATCCAGCGTCGCTTCCACGACGCCGGCGACGACTGGCGGGAGCAAGCAGCCAAGCGCCTGCCTGCCGGGCGGCTCGCGACGCCCGAGGACGCGGCGGGCATCGTCGTGCTGCTGCTGAGCGACGCGAGCGGGGTCGTCACGGGCTCGGTCATGGACTGGGACCAGACCGTCGTGGGCACGTCGGACTGACCGGGTCGGGGCGCGAGGCGTGTCACGCTGTCAGCGAACAGGGCGTGTTCGCGCGTGTCTCGCGCCCCTTCGCCCTCTAGGGTCGAGAACGTGAACACACCAGACGTCAGCACCCAGCACGGTCCGGGTCCGGACGCGTCGGGCCTGCGCATGATGGCCGGCACCGACGTCGGGCCCTCCGACCTCGACGGCCACATCTACCAGCGCCTGCTGCGCGAGCGGATCATCTTCCTCGGGTCGGAGGTGCGCGACTCCAACTCCAACGCGATCTGCGCACAGATGCTCCTGCTCAACGCGGAGGACCCGAACGCCGACATCTTCCTGTACATCAACAGCCCCGGCGGCTCGGTCGACTCCGGCATGGCCATCTACGACACCATGCAGTTCATCTCCAACGACGTCGCCACCGTGGCCATGGGCCTCGCCGCGTCGATGGGGCAGTTCCTGCTGGCCGCCGGCGCGCCGGGCAAGCGCTACGCGCTGCCGCACGCGCGCATCATGATGCACCAGCCCTCGGGCGGCATCGGCGGCTCCGCGTCGGACATCAAGATCCAGGCGCAGCAGTCCATCCTGCTCAAGAAGCAGCTCAACGAGCTCCAGTCGCTGCACACCGGCCAGTCGATCGAGCAGATCGAGGCCGACGCCGACCGCGACCGCTGGTTCACGCCCGACCAGGCGAAGGACTACGGCTTCATCGACCAGGTCATCAAGAGCGCCGGAGAGGTTGCACGATGAGCTACTACATCCCCCAGTGGGAAGAGCGCACGTCCTACGGGTTCCGGCGCATCGACCCCTACGCGAAGCTGTTCGAGGACCGCATCATCTTCGTCGGCACGCCGATCAGCGACGACGTGGCCAACGCGGTCATGGCGCAGCTGCTCTGCCTGCAGCAGATGGACGCCGACCGCGACATCCAGCTGTACATCAACAGCCCGGGTGGCTCGTTCACCGCGATGACGGCCATCTACGACACGATGCGCTACCTCAAGTCCGACGTGCAGACCGTCTGCCTGGGCCAGGCGGCCTCCGCCGCCGCGGTCCTGCTGGCCGCCGGCACGCCCGGCAAGCGCTACGCGCTGCCGAACAGCCGCATCCTCATCCACCAGCCGTACACCGAGGGCACCGGCGGCCAGATCTCCGACCTGGAGATCCAGGCCAACGAGATCCTGCGCATGCGCTCGCTGATGGAGCAGATGATCGCCGACGCGACCGGCAAGACGCCCGAGGACGTCAGCAAGGACGTCGAGCGCGACAAGATCCTGACGGCCGAGCAGGCCAAGGAGTACGGGATCATCGACCAGGTCTTCGACTCGCTGAAGACCCCCGCCGTCTGACCGACCCGGCGACGCCACGACACGCGCGTGGCGTCGCCGGTTCGCAGGTGGTGGTCCGAGCCGGCCGGTAGTGTGAGGCTGGCGACACGACGTCCGCGTCGTGAGTGTTCGTCCGACGGAAGGGAGCGCGCCCGTGGCACGCATCGGTGAGACCGCCGACCTCTTGAAGTGCTCGTTCTGCGGCAAGAGCCAGAAGCAGGTCAAGAAGCTCATCGCCGGCCCCGGCGTGTACATCTGCGACGAGTGCATCGACCTCTGCAACGAGATCATCGAGGAGGAGCTGGCCGAGGGTGCCGAGCTGAGCCTCGGCGAGCTGCCCAAGCCGCACGAGATCTTCGAGTTCCTCAACGGCTACGTGGTGGGCCAGGACAACGCGAAGAAGAACCTCGCGGTGGCCGTCTACAACCACTACAAGCGCGTGCAGGCCCAGGCCACCACCGGACGCGCCAAGGACGACGGTGTCGAGCTGGCGAAGTCCAACATCCTCATGGTCGGCCCCACGGGCTGCGGCAAGACCTACCTCGCCCAGACCCTCGCGCGCATGCTGAACGTCCCGTTCGCCATCGCCGACGCCACCGCCCTCACCGAGGCCGGCTACGTCGGTGAGGACGTCGAGAACATCCTCCTCAAGCTCATCCAGGCCGCCGACTACGACGTCAAGAAGGCCGAGACGGGCATCATCTACATCGACGAGGTCGACAAGATCTCGCGCAAGGCCGAGAACCCGTCGATCACCCGCGACGTGTCGGGCGAGGGCGTGCAGCAGGCGCTGCTGAAGATCCTCGAGGGCACGACCGCGTCGGTGCCGCCCCAGGGTGGGCGCAAGCACCCGCACCAGGAGTTCATCCAGATCGACACCACCAACGTGCTGTTCATCGTCGGTGGCGCGTTCGCGGGGCTCGAGGAGATCATCGAGCAGCGCAGCGGCAAGGTCGGCCTGGGGTTCAACACCGGCGGCGTCGCGGAGAAGAAGCCCGAGACGGCCCCGGAGAAGCTGTTCTCCCAGGTGCTGCCGGAGGACCTGCTGAAGTTCGGCCTCATCCCCGAGTTCATCGGCCGTCTGCCGGTCATCGCCGCGGTCGACAAGCTCGACAAGCCGGCGCTGGTCTCCATCCTCACCGAGCCGCGCAACGCGCTCACCAAGCAGTTCGTGCGGCTCTTCGAGCTCGACGACGTCGAGCTGGAGTTCACCGACGACGCCTGCGAGGCCATGGCCGACCTCGCGCTCGCCCGCGACACCGGCGCCCGCGGTCTGCGCTCGATCATCGAGCACGTGCTGCAGCCCGTCATGTACGACATCCCCTCGCGCGACGACGTCGCCAAGGTCGTCGTCACCGGCGCGACCGTCCGCGGCGAGGAGGGCCCGACCGTCCTCACCCGCGACGAGGTGGCCAAGAAGGCCTCCTGAGCGGACCAGGTCTCGTCGACGCCCTCCTCCGGCTGCTGCCGGGGGAGGGCGTCCGCCGTCCTGCGGGTGCTCGACGGGTGCGCGCTAGGGTCGCGACATGACCGTCGACATCACCCTGTTCGGGGCCACCGGGTTCACCGGCACGCTCACCGCCGTCTACCTCGGCACCCACCTGCCCGAGGGCGGGACGTGGGCCGTCGCCGGGCGCAGCGCCGCCAAGCTGCAGAACGTGGTCGACGAGGTCGAGGCCGCCGGCGGCACGGCGCCCGAGATCGTGCTGGCCGACGTGTCCGACGCCGCCTCGATGCGGGCGATGGCCGAGGGCACGCGCGTGCTCATCTCGACCGTCGGTCCGTACGTCCAGCACGGCGACCCGGCCGTCAGGGCGGCCGCGGAGGCCGGCATCGCCTACGTCGACCTGACCGGCGAGCCCGAGTTCGTGGATCGCACCTGGTTGGAGCACCAGGAGACCGCGCTGCGCACCGGCGCGACGCTCGTGCACGCGTGCGGCTTCGACTCGATCCCCTACGACCTCGGCGTGCTGTACACCGTCGAGCAGCTGCCGGAGGGCGTCCCGATCGACGTGAAGGGCTACATCCGCGCCGGGGGGACGGCGTCGGGCGGCACGTACCACTCGGCCATCGGCGCGTTCTCGCGGCTGCGCCAGTCGGCCGCCACGGCCAAGGAGCGCAAGCAGCGCGAGCAGCGTCCGCAGGGCCGCTCGGTCCGCGGCGGCGGCTCGATCGGGCGAGGCGCCGGCGGTAAGGGCTGGGCGCTCCCGCTCCCGACCATCGACCCGCAGGTCGTGCTGCGCTCGGCGCGCGCCCTCGAGCGCTACGGCCCGCAGTTCACGTACTCCCACTTCGCCCAGTTCACGAAGCTCCCCGTCCTCGCCGGCACCGTGGTCGGGGCGGGCGTCCTGCTCGCGGGCTCGCAGCTCGCTCCGACCCGCAAGGCCCTGCTGAAGCTGCGCGCGCAGGGCGACGGCCCCAGCCCGGAGAAGCGCGCGTCGTCGTGGTTCTCGCTCCGCCTGGTCGGTGAGGGCGGCGGCAAGCGGGTCGTCACGCAGGTGAGCGGCGGCGACCCGGGCTACGACGAGACGGCGAAGATGCTCAGCGAGTCGGCGCTGTGCCTCGCGTTCGACGACGTGCCGAAGGTCGCCGGCCAGACCACCACCGCCGTCGCCATGGGCCGCCCGCTCATCGAGCGCCTCCAGGCCGCCGGCATCCGCTTCGAGACCCTCGAGACCGCCTGACCGAGCGCGCGGACTCTGCTCGTTTGCGTGGGGCCCCACGCAAACGAGCTCGCCCCCACGCAAACATGCGCCGTAGGTGCACGTTCACGTGGGGCCCCACGTAAACCGGCTCGCCCCCACGCAAACATGCGCCAGAAGTGCGTGCTTGCGTGGGGCCCCACGTAAACGTGCGCGAGGGGAAGGGGCTACTCGGTGGGGGCGAGGGTGGCGTCGGTGACGAGCTCGGTGGTCGAGTCGTCGGCCGACGTCGTCAGCTCACCGGTCACGCGACCTGCGGC
>NZ_LUNF01000046.1:0-32758 GCF_001626145.1 Aeromicrobium sp. REDSEA-S32_B7 | reverse complement strand
GCCCTCCCCGCCCTGCCGGCCCCCGACGACACCGACGCCGTCGTCGCCTGGGTCGCGGAGCACCTGGGCGACCTGACCTGGGAGGCTGCTGGTGACGTCCGTCCCGGCGGTCACCGCGGCGGACAGACGGCGGCCGACGTCGCGCTCGCCGGGCTCGACGTCACCGGCTACGCCCGCACCCGCTCGAACGTGCTGCCCGTCGAGCGTCAGGGGGCGAGTCGCGTCTCGCCGTACCTGACGCACGGGCTCCTCGACCTGCCGACCGTGTGGGACGCGGTGGCCGACGCGCCGTCGGGCGACCGGCGCAAGTATCGCGACGAGCTGCTGTGGCAGGAGTACGCGCGCCACGTGTACGCCAGGATCGGCCCCGCGACGCGCGAGCCACTGCGTCGCGAGCCTCCCCACCCCGACGTCGACCCCGACTGGGACGAGCGGATGGCGTGCATCCGCTGGGTGCAGGACCGGCTCGAGCAGGACGGCTGGCTCGTCAACCAGGTGCGCATGTGGTGGGCCTCCCACTGGACCGTCCGGCACGGGCGCGACTGGCGCGACGGCGAGGACCACTTCTACCGCCACCTTCTCGACGGCTCGCGGGCCGCGAACCGCCTGGGCTGGCAGTGGACGATCGGCGCCGGCACCGGGAAGCCGTACGGCTTCAGCCGGTGGCAGGTGGAGAAGCGCGCCCCGCAGCTGTGCCGGTCGTGCGCGCTCAGCGACGCGTGTCCGGTGCAGGAATGGCCCGATGCCGACCCTGGACCCACCGTCGAGCACGCGCCGGTCCGCATCGGGCACGCCGCCGGCGCCCCCGGACCGGGCCCCGACGCGCCCGTCGTCGAGGGCGACCCGTCGGCCGTGTGGCTGACACCGGAGTCGATGGGCGACGCCGACCCCGCACTCGAGGCGCACCCCGACGTCCCCGTCGTCTACGTGTTCGACGAGCCGAAGCTGGCCGAGCTGCGGTGGTCGGGCAAGCGGCTCGTGTTCCTCGCCGAGACCCTCGCCGACCTCGCGACCCGGCGCGAGGTCGAGGTACGTCGCGGCGTCGTCGGCGAGGAGCTCGTTGGTCGGTCCGTCGCCGTCACCTTCGCGCCCGTCCCGTGGTTCACGCGACGTTCGGCCGACGTCGACGTCGCCGCCCTGCACCCGTGGCGGTGGCTGGAGCGGCCGACGTCGCAGCGGCTCACGTCGTACAGCGCCTGGCGCAAGGGTGTGCGTCGCTGAGCGTGAACATCGACACGACGGGGCGGGACGCGACGAGGCACGGGAATCTCACGCAAGCACGGAAAGCAAGCCGCGCGCGGCTGAGGGAACCGTGCCTCGCCGGAGATTCCCAGGTCGACCTGGGAATCTCCGCTCAGGCGGGGGCGAGGCGGAGGAGGCGGCCGGAGCCGGCGTCCTCGAGCAGCCAGATGGAGCCGTCGGGCGCCTGCTCGACGGCGCGGACGCGCTGGCCCTCGACGATCTTCTCGTCGTCGCCGGCGGTCGTGCCGTCGAGATCGACGCGCACGAGCGACTCGCCCGACAGCGCACCGAGGAACGCGTCGCCCTTCCACTCCGGGAACAGGTCGCCGGTGTAGATGAGCAGGCTGCCGGGCGAGATCGACGGGGTCCACCCGGTGCGCGGCGCGACGAAGCCGTCGCCGTCCGCGTGGTCGGGGATCTCGCCGCCGCCGTAGTCGCTGCCGTTGGACGCCTCGGGCCAGCCGTAGTTGCCGCCCTTCTCGATGATGTTCAGCTCGTCGCCGCCCTCCGGGCCCATCTCGCTCGACCAGAGCGTGCCGTCGTCGGCGAACTCCAGGCCGAGCGGGTTGCGGTGGCCCCAGCTCCAGATCTGCGCCGACGCACCGCCCTCATCCGCCAGCGGGTTGCCGGGCGCCGGTTCGCCGTCGAGCGTGAGCCGGACGATCGTGCCGAGCGTGTTCGACGTGTCCTGGGCCGGCGTCTTCTGCTGGCGGTCGCCGGAGCTGATGAAGAGGTGCTCGCCGTCGGGGTCGAACGCGATGCGGTGCGAGAAGTGGCCGTTGCCCGACACCTTCGGCGTCTGGCGCCAGACGACCTCGAGGTCCTCGAGGGCCGCCGACCCGTCGCCGGTGGCCAGCCGCGCCCGACCGACCACGGCACCCGTGCCGCCGTCGCCCGCCTCCGCCCAGCTGAGGTAGACCCGCTGGTCGTCCTCGAAGCTGGGCGCGACGACCACGTCGCCGAGGCCTCCCTGCCCGGCTGCGACGACGTCGGGCACGCCCGACACCTCGGTGCGCTCGCCGGTCTCGGCGTCGCGCAGAGTGAGTGTGCCGGTGCGCTCGGTGACGAGCAGGTCGCCCGTCCCCGGCACGAAGGCCATCGCCCACGGCGTCTCGAAGCGGTCGACCTCCTCCACCTCGAAAGGCGGGTTGCCGCTCGCCGACGTCGCAGGGGTGGAGGCCGGCGAGGCCTCGTCCTGGCGGGGGTCGGGGTCCGTGGAGCAGCCCGCCACGAGGACGGCCGCGAGTCCGAGTCCGAGAAGCCTCATACGTCGAGTGTCACCGAGCACACCAAGGGCCGCAGCGTGAGCGCAGGGCGCGCGCGGATGCCGCGACCAGCGACCAGTGCCACCGTGGAGACATGAGCAGCGACCGACAGGACCGTCCCGCCACCCGCCACCGCCGACCCGACGGCGTCTCCGACGACACCGTCGAGGCGCTCGGCAAGCTCAGCGAGGCCCTCGAGGCCGTCGAGGAGGCGCGTGGCTCGCTCTACGCCTTCCACCGGTTGTCCGGGCATGCCGACCTGCAGGCCGGCGAGGCCGCCGACCTCCTGCGCGAGGCCGGTCATGGCGACCTCGCCGACCGCATCGAGACCGAGCTGGTCGGACGCAACGTCATCGAGGGGCGCTGGACCTTCCAGCTCGTCGAGGAGTACGACGAGGGCTACTACGCGACCTTCAAGGACCTCGAGCGCACCGCCCGCGACAGCCTGGTCGACGGCCGTCCGCACCTGTTCGAGGCGGAGATGAAGGAGGACCGGCGCACCCAGGGCCGACGCCACCACGAGGCCACGCCGGACTGAGCGGCTCGGCTCAGGCGCGCGTGCCGACGTAGATCGTCGCGGTCGACGTGCCCCCGGTGAGCGGGTTGTCGAACGTCACCACGTGGGCCTCGGCCGTCGCGAACGCCTGGCGCATCACGTCGACGAACGCGTCCTCCGGCGGCTCGTCGGACCAGAGCCCGAACACGCCGTCGTCGACGAGCATGCGTGCCGCGGCTCGCTGCCCCTCGACCGTGTAGAAGTCGCCGTGGTCGGTGCGCAGCAGCCAGTCGGGCGCGTGGTCGATGTCGACGAGCAGCACGTCGACCGGTCGATCCAGACGGCCCGTCCGCACGAGGTCGAAGAAGTCGTCGCGCACGAGGGTGGTGCGCGGGTCCGACGCGAGCCCGCGCGTGTCGTCGAACAGCTCGTCGCGGTGCCAGCGGATCACCGCGTCGAGCGCGTCGACGACCACCAGATCGACGACCCGGTCGTCGCGCAGCGCCTCGAAGGCGGTGTAGCCGAGGCCGAGGCCGCCGACCATGACCCGCAGCGACGAGCCCACGGCCGCGCGGAGCCCGAGCTCGGCCAGGGCCCGCTCGCTCACCGTGAACTGGCTCGACATGAGGTAGTCGTCGCCGAGCTTGACCTCGTGCACGTCGCACTGCGTCACGAGGTCGAACCGGCGTCGCAACACCACCAGGCCCCACGGGGTCTCGGCCCAGTCGAGCTCCTCGAACTTGGCCATCGTCGCCCCTTCGTCACGGCTCGGTCCCGGGCCGACGGTAGCCGCCGGTAAGGTCGGGTCGATGTCCTCCCCCACCGTGCTCGCCGAGGCCGCCCGCCGTCGCACCTTCGCCGTGATCTCCCACCCCGACGCCGGCAAGTCGACGCTCACCGAGGCGCTGGCCCTGCACGCACGCGTGATCTCCGAGGCCGGCGCCACGCACGGCAAGGCGGGCCGCCGCGCCACCGTCTCGGACTGGATGGAGATGGAGAAGGAGCGCGGCATCTCGATCTCGTCCACCGCGCTGCAGTTCGAGCATCGCGGGCACGTGGTCAACCTGGTCGACACCCCCGGCCACGCCGACTTCTCCGAGGACACCTACCGCGTGCTGAGCGCGGTCGACTTCGCCGTCATGCTGCTCGACGGTGCGAAGGGCCTGGAGCCGCAGACGCTGAAGCTGTTCGACGTCTGCCACCGCAGCGGCATCCCGGTGATCACCGTCGTCAACAAGTGGGACCGCCCGGGCCTCGACCCGCTCGAGCTGCTCGACCAGATCCAGCAGCGCATCGACATCCGGCCCACGCCGCTCACCTGGCCGATCGGCATCGCCGGCGACTTCCGCGGCGTGCTCGACCGTCGGCTCGGGCACGCGGTCGAGTACGAGCGCACGTCGGGCGGCGCGACCATCGCCGGTGAGACGGTGCACTCCCCCGACGACGCGGCGAGCGTCTTCGGCGACGCGTGGGGGGAGGCGGTCGGCGGGCACGAGCTGCTCGCCGCCGACGGCGCCGATCACGACCCCGAGGAGTTCCTCGCCGGACGCACCACGCCCGTTCTCTTCGCGGCGGCGGCGCTGAACTTCGGCGTCACGCAGCTGCTCGACGTGATGCTCGAGCTGGCGCCCGCACCGCGCCCCCGCCTCGACGCCCAGGGCGAGCCGCGCGCCGTCGACTCCCCCTTCAGCGCCTTCGTGTTCAAGATCCAGGCGGGCATGAACACCGCCCACCGCGACCACGTGGCCTTCGCCCGCATCTGCTCGGGCGTCTTCGAGCGCGGCGAGGTCGTGCAGCACACGCAGGGCGGGCGACCGTTCGCCACCAAGTACGCGCAGAACCTCTTCGGACGCGACCGCGAGACCACCGACCTCGCCTACCCCGGCGACGTGATCGGCCTGGTCAACGCCTCCCAGCTCGGCATCGGCGACACCCTCTACCTCGGGCCGAAGGTCGAGTACCCGCCGATCCCGCAGTTCGCGCCCGAGCACTTCGCGACGATCAGCGCCCGCGACACGTCGCGGTTCAAGCAGTTCCGGCGCGGCATCGAGCAGCTCGACCGCGAGGGCGTCGTGCAGGTGCTGCGCTCGACGCTGCGCGGCGACCAGTCGCCGGTGCTCGCCGCGGTCGGGCCGATGCAGTTCGAGGTGGTCACCGACCGGCTGCAGCGCGAGTTCAACGCCGAGACCCGCCTCGACTTCCTGCCCTACACGCTGGCTCGACGCATCCAGTCCGCCGACCGCGAGACGCTCGCCGGCATCAACGGCGTCGAGACGTTCGAGCGCAGCGACGGCACGGCGCTCGCGGTGTTCAGCGACCGCTGGCGCCTGCAGTTCGTCTCGCGCCAGCACCCCGACATCACGTTCGAGTCGCTGTCGGCCGACGTCGACGACCGCGCACCGCTGTCCTGAGGCTTCGCCCGACCGACGACCACCCGATCGCTCGGGGGCCCGGGCCGTCGGTCCCGAGCGCACCGCGAGGTTCCGAGGACCTTGGTCCCTGGGGAGCGGGACTGCCCGTCCGTAGCCTGGTGCACGACACGAGGCCGGGTGGGCGGTGTCTCGCGCCAGGGGTCGAGACAGCGCGCGGTCGGCGCGGATCCGAGACCGCGCCGACCGTCGCCCCGCTGGGCCGTCGCCCAGATCAGGCAGTCGCGTCAGGGACGCGACGCCGGGTTCAGGGTCGCTCGACCTCGCCGCGCCACGCGCCGGTCGGCTCGCCGCCGCGACGCTCGATGAACTCCTTGAACCGCTGGAGGTCACCACGGGTGCGTCGGTCGAGCAGGCCCGCCTTGTCGGCGACCTCCTCGACGAAGCCGTCGGGGTCGACGTCCATCTGCACCGTCACGCGTGTGGCGTGGTCCGAGAGCCGGTGGAACGTGACGACGCCGGCGTGCTCCGGCCCGCTGTCGGACGTCCACGCGACGCGCTCGTCGGGGTGCTGCTCGGTGACCGTCGCGTCGAACTCGCGCGTGACGGGTCCGACCTTGACCACCCAGTGCAGATGGGTGTCGTCGATCTGGTCGATGCGCTCGACGCCCTCCATGAAGGCCGGGAAGTCCTCGAACTGGGTCCACTGGTCGTACGCGGTGCGCACGTCGACGTCGACGTCGACGGACTCGGTGATCGTGCTCATGGGCTGTCCTCTCGCAGAAGGCTGTACCCATCAGTGCTACCCGTCCCGCGCGCCGTCGAAACGGCGCACGGGACGCGGATCAGCTCAAGATGCTGACGCCTCCCGGGCCGACGAGCAGCGCGACGACGATCAGCACCGCGCCCCAGAGGATGTCGCCGCGGATGATGCGCAGCACGCCGAAGATGCCGATCACGACGGCGGCGATCCACAGGATGGTGTCCCACATGATGGTGCTCCCTCCCGTCGGCCCCGGGTGGGCCGAACGTCCCGCCACCGTAGGACCGCGCCGCGCGGCTCGCACCTGGAGCGCGAGACGCTCCGCGCCGGCCGGGTGGGAGGATGACGGGATGCGCGCCATCGTCCTCGACGCCGTCCGCGCGGACCCCCAGGTCCGCGACGTCCCCGCCCCCACGGCACCGGCCGGCGGCGTCGTCGTGGAGGTCCGCGCGACCGGCCTGTGCCGCAGCGACTGGCACGCGTGGGCCGGGCACGAGGACCTCGTCTTCCCGCACGTCCCGGGGCACGAGCTGGCGGGAGTCGTCTCCGAGGTCGGCACCGGTGTCACCCGGTGGGCCGTGGGCGACCGCGTGACCACGCCGTTCGTGTGCGGCTGCGGCCGGTGCTCGTGGTGCCGTGGAGGCGACGCGCAGGTGTGCCCCGACCAGCAGCAGCCCGGGTTCACGCACTGGGGCTCGTTCGCGCAGCACGTCGCGCTCCACGCCGCCGACACCAACCTCGTGGCGGTGCCCGACGACGTCGAGCTGGCCACCGCCGCGGCACTCGGCTGCCGGTTCGCGACCGCCTACCGCGCGCTGGTGGCACGGGCCCGCGTGGCGGCCGACGAGTGGGTCGTCGTGGTCGGGGCCGGCGGCGTCGGACTGAGCGCCGTGATGATCGCCCGGGCCCTCGGGGCGCGGGTGGTGGCCGTCGACCGCACGACCGCGGCGCTCGACGTCGCGCGTCGACTCGGCGCCGACCACACCCTGCTCGCCGGTGACGACGTCGAGGCCGCGGTCGCGGACATCACCGGCGGAGGCGCCCACGTGTCCGTCGACGCCGTCGGCAGCGAGGCGACCAGCGCGACGGCCCTCCTGAGCCTGCGCCGGCGTGGCCGTCTCGTGCAGGTCGGCCTGCTGCCCGGCGTCGAGGGGCACCCGCGGGTGCCGATGGAGCGCGCGATCGCGTGGGAGCTCGACCTGCTGGGCAGCCACGGCATGGCCGCCAGCGACTACCCGGAGATGATGGCGCTCGTCGCCGAGGGGCGGCTGCGTCCGGACCTGCTGCTCGAGCGCACCGTCGACCTCGACACGGCCGCCGCGCTGCTGCCGACGTTCGACACCGCGACCGTCGCGGGCCTGACGATCATCGACCCCTGGCGCTGACTCAGCCGCTACCGGCGCTCCCACAGGAGCTGCGAGCCGGCCTCGGCGCCGACGTCGTGGACGCGCTGCAGGTTGCGCCCGCCCCGCTCGAACGTGGCGTGCACCGCTGAGGGCACCTCCGGCCACGGCACGGGGTCGTCCAGCCAACGGCAGTCGCGGACGTGCTGGAGGTCGAGCGTCGCCGCATCGGCCGACGGGTCGAAGTGCCAGTCGCCGGTCACCCGACCGAGCCACAGCTCGCCCGCGACGTCGCGGGTCCAGGCGAACGCGCCCCGCTCCACCGCCGCGAACCGACCGAGGCGCGCGGCCGTGCGGTCGCCGTGACGTCGTGCCACCTGCGCGACCGCGTCGTCGAGGTCCGCCGGCAGCTCTGGCAGCCGGCCGCCGACCCCGACGAGACCACGCCGCAGCGCGTGCGCGACGGCTGCGGCGTGGTCGACGTCGTCGTCACGCGAGCGCAGCGGCGCCCGCAGGACGACGACCATCGTGGGTCGGTTCCGTCAGCCGAGCACCGAGGAGGCGTCGACGTCGCCGTCGGCCGACTCGATGGCCTCGGCCAGGGCGGTCACGTGCGCGTCCTCGAGGCTCACGTCGGCCTCGTCGAGGCCCTTGCGCAGCTCGGTCTCGACGGTCCCCTCGGGAGCACCGTCCTGGTAGGCGCCGACGCGGTCGACGACGTTCTGGATCGCTTCGAGCTTCTCGGGAGTCAGATCAGTCATGACCGTGACGCTACGCAAGACCGGCCGATCCGCATCCCGATCAGTCGCGCCGGCGCCGAGGAGCCTCGCGCCTAGCGGACGCTGCAGTCGACCGACCCGGCGCGCTGCGCGGACGCGACGGTCCTGCCGTCGCGGCGGATCTCGCACGAGATCACCGTGGTCGGCGTCGCGGCTCGCGCGTCGATCCCGACGACCGACGCCCTCGAGGAGAACGTGATCGAGTCTCCCCTGTCCCACCTCCTGCGCTCCTGGTCGGCGTCCTTCCTGACGACCACGTCGACCGGTTCGGGCGAGTCGACCGTGAGCGTGTACGACGCGGACGTGCCCAGGGCGTCGGCTACCAACACGACGGCGACGGTGGCGACCGGGCTGAGGATCGACAGCGCGGACAGCACGACGGCGGCCACCCGGCTGGGTCGAGCGGCGGCTGCTGTCTCCCTGACCGCGAGCGCTAGCGCCACCAGGCCGAGCGCCACGGGGACGAGCAGCACGTTGAGACGTGACCACGACGAGAGCAGCCCGGCCACGAGGAAGACGAGACCGGCGACCGACAACGCCACGCTCGCCAGGCGCTGCCGTGACGCGGTGGGCGTCTGAGCGTCGGACATCGGCTTCTCCCTTCGAGGCGCGTCGAGCCTACGGCACTCGCCCGACCCGCCCCCGCGACGCCGCGCGCCCCGGGGTGGCAGAATCCTGCCACCCCGGTGGGCCCGGACCCTGGCGCAACCTGTTGGATGGGTCCACCCCCTCGACCGACGACCGGAAAGCACGTATGAGCCGCATCATCCGCAGGACCTTCGTCGCCGCCCCCGCCGACCTCGTGTGGGAGCTCCTCCAGGACTTCGCCCAGTGGCATCCGCGGCTGAGCATCTACTCCGGGGGCCCCGAGGCCGACGCCGACATCGTCGTCAGCGTGCAGAGCCAGGACGACGAGACCCGCACCCTCACCTACACGATGCCCGAGCCGCCGTTCCCCATCACCAACGACCGCGCGAGCGTGCAGGTGCAGGCGTTCTCCGACACCACGTGCCACGTCGAGTGGTCGGCGGAGTTCGAGTCCGACCCCGGCATCATCCACCTGCTCGAGGACCAGCTCGGCGACGACGTCTTCAAGCTCGCCCTCGACCGGCTCGCCACGGCCGCCCATGAGCGCCAGGCGGCCGACGTCGCCGCAGCGGCGAGCGCGTCGGCCTGACCGTCAGCCGACGTCGAGGTCGAGCAGGACGCGGGCGGTCGACGTCAGCGCCCCGCCGGCCTCGCCACGCTCGACGGCGGTGAGGTACCCGCGTCGTCGGGCCTCGGCGACCCGGTTCGTCCACGTTCCGGGGCTGCCGCCGTGCCGCTCCGCCATGCGCTTGGCCGGCGCCCGCTCGCCCCGCTCGACGAGCCGCGTGTACTCCAGCGCCACGGCGGCCATCGCGAGGTCGTCGCGGCCGAGTCGGCCCGACCGCTCCTCCAGCAGCCGGCCGACGGTCGTCCGCGGCTCGCTGCCCGGATCGACGCTGCGGGTCGCGAGCCGTCGAGCCTCGGAGACGACCGCCCCGAGCGGGAGGTCCCGCACGTCGGCGCCCTTGAACGACCGGTCCCCCGCGCCGCGCCGGACGACGAGCTCGCGCATCGCCCACTGCCGGTGGCTCCCCTCGCGGTGAAGCCGCACCCCCACCGACCAGTCCTGCGCCACTCGCATCGCCACGAGACGCTCACCGTCGTCCGTGACACCCACGGCGTGGTCGCGCGTGACCTCGTCCAGCAGCGCACCGAGCTCGTCCATCGGGACCCCTCCGTCGAGTTGAGTGGTAGTGCGTCCACGCTAGCACTGGAGGGGAGTTTTTCGTTGCTGTGCTGGCTGCGGGGGGGGTCTTGTCCTGCTGGTGCGCGGCCTGCCATGGTCGTGACCTTGCTGGTGCGCTGCCGCAGGCGGACTGGGATTGCTCGTGCGCTGCCGCAGCTCACGCTGGGAGTGGTCTCCGAAAGGGCCTCGACCGGCAGGGGGGCCCGGGGGTGGCTTCGGGTCTCGGGGTCTGGCCTGAGCTCGCCTTTGGATCCATGATTCTTCGTTTCTGCGTTTTCGGGCCGAGATTCTGCGTTTGCGCGTCCTATCGGTGGATCTGCAACCGCAGGAGCGCTCTTGCGGTTGAGAATCCACCGATGGCGGGCGTCGCGCGGGAAGGATTCTTCCTTCGCGTGGAACGGTCCACACCAAGGAAGAATCGTTCGTCACCCCAACGCAAAGTGCACTCAAGACTCTTCATTCACGCGTGCGAGGCCGAACGCTTCTGCGTTCACTACGGGATCCCGTCGCCAACGCAGAATCTTGCGCCCCACCCCAGCACCAACCCACAGCCCGAGACCCCAGACCAGCGCCGCCGCCAGCCGCCCGGTCGAGGCCCTTTCGAAGACCATCCCCAGCGAAGGCCGAGGCAGCGCAGCAGCACGGCGAGACCCCCTATGGCAGCGCACCAGCGAGGTGCGACCCCCCGCGTCAGCGCAGCGGCAAGCACAGACCCCCTGCGGCGGCGCAGCGGCAAGGTCACCACGTCACCCCGAATGGCTGTCCCACTTCTCGAAGCCGAGGACGATGAGGCGCATCTCGCGGCGGGCTTTGCGCTTGATCTCCTCCTCCAGGTCGGGGCGGCCGTCGGGCATCTGCACGACCTGCTCCGCGCGGTAGACCATGTTGCGGACGAAGAGGCCCGAGGCGAGCTTGACGTCCTCGGCCGACCACGTGTCGAGGTGCGGGAGGCGGGCGAGGACGACGGCGAGCTCGGAGATGAACAGCTCGAGCTCGCGCTGGATGGCCTGGCGGACGGCCTCGGAGCCGCTGTTGCGCTCGCGGGCGACGAAGCCGAAGTGGGCCTTGTTCTGCTTGACGACGCGGACGAGGATCTCGGCGGAGGCGTCGATGATGTCGGCGAAGGTCTCGGGGTCGCGCTGCGCGTCGCGGATCATCGCGCGCAGCGTGCCGAATGACTGCTCGACGAGCGCCAGCCCGAGCTCGTCCATCGCGGCGAAGTGGCGGTAGAAGGCGGTGGGCACGACACCGGCCTGCCGTGCGACCTGGCGCAGGCTGGTCTGGGCGAAGCCCTGGGTCTGGCTGAGCTCGAGGGCGGCCGCGAGGATCGCCTCGCGCGTCCGCTCCTTCTGAGCCTGACGCGACGTGTCGGCCCGCGCAGCGGACGGCGACGGACTTCCGGACACGTGGGGAGTCTAGTGGCCCTCGACCCCACCCCACTCGGTGAACACGTGTTCGCGTGCCGGACGTCACGACCGGCGCGTCTTGCCGCGGCCTGCTTCATCGCGCCACACTTTGAGTGTACGCTCGTGCACTGAACTACTCGCCGACCGAAGGAGACACGCGATGGGCCTCGTCCGCACCGCACTCTCGTCGCGGGCCGTCGCGTCCCTGACCTCGCCGCACTCGGTCGACCACTACCTCGACCAGCTGCACCCGATGCTCACGGTCGACGCCGTCCGCGCCCGGGTCGTCGAGGTACGACGCGAGACCGGCGCCGCCAGCACGGTCGTCCTGCGGCCCAATGGCGCGTGGAAGGGCTTCGTCCCCGGCCAGCACGTCCAGTTCGGCATCGAGGTCGACGGCACCCGCAAGGTGCGCGTGTTCTCGGTGTCCAGCTCCCGCGCCCTGCGCGACGGCACCTTCAGCGTGTCGGTCAAGGCCCACCCCGACGGCTACGTCTCCCAGTTCCTGCACCGCGAGCTCCAGCCCCGCACGATCGTCTACCTCTCCCAGGCCGAGGGCGAGTTCGTGCTGCCGGACGAGGTGCCCGACGACCTCGTGCTGCTGAGCGGGGGCTCCGGCATCACGCCGGTCATGTCGATGGCGCGCACGCTGCGCGATCGCGGCCACCGCGGACGCGTCACGTTCCTGCACTACGCCCGCTCCCGCGACGACGAGATGTTCACGCCCGAGCTCGACCGGCTCGCCGAGGAGCTGCCGGGCGCCGTCGTGCACCGCGTCTACACGCGCGAGCCCGAGGCGGGCGCCGCGCTCGAGGGTCGGTTCACCGCCGACCACCTCGACCACCTCGACGTCGACCCGACGTCGTCGCCCACCTGGTGCTGCGGCCCAGCCGGCCTGATCGCCGCGGTCCGCGACGTCTACGCCGAGCGTGGTGCGACCGAGCAGCTCCACACCGAGTACTTCAAGGTGCCCTCCGTCGACCTCACGGCCGCCGACGCCACGGGCACCCTCAGCTTCGACGCCTCGGGCACGACCGCCGAGAACTCCGGCGCCACCATCCTCGAGCAGGCCGAGGCCGCCGGCCTGGCGCCCGAGTACGGCTGCCGGATGGGCGTTTGCAACACCTGCGCCGTCAAGAAGCTCAGCGGCGCCGTCCGCCACGTCGTCACCGGCGAGGTCGGCGCCAACACCGACGAGACCATCAAGGTCTGCGTCCAGGTCCCTGTCGGCGACGTCAGCGTCGCACTCTAGGAAGAGGGAGTTCCATGTCTCGCAAGCGCACCCCCATCGCGCCCTACAGCGCGTCGAACCACAACGAGGCGCCCGCACCGCTCGTGGGCACCGACCGCACCAAGCAGTCGACCATCGGGCTCGAGTACATGAGCTACGAGGAGCTCGAGCGCTTCGGCGAGGAGCTCGACGGCATCCGCCAGAAGACGCTCGACTCGCTCGGGCAGGCCGACGCCGACTACATCCGCCGCGTCATCCGGGTGCAGCAGGTGTGCGAGGTGCTGGGCCGCATCGGCATCCTCACGCCGTTCTTCTGGCCGACGTTCGTCGCCGGCATCGTGCTCCTCGGCCTCTCCAAGATCCTCGAGAACATGGAGATCGGCCACAACGTCATGCACGGCCAGTACGACTGGATGAACGACCCGCTGGTCGACGGCAAGCGCTACGAGTGGGACAACGTGGCTCCCGCGGAGGACTGGAAGCACGGCCACAACTACATCCACCACACGTACACGAACATCCACGGCAAGGACCGCGACATCGGCTACGGCCTGCTGCGGATCGACGACGACCAGCCCTGGTACCCGAACCACCGGTTCAACCTGCCGCTCGCGTTCGCGCTGATGCTGTTCTTCGAGTGGGGCGTGATGTACCACGGCCTTGAGCTCGACGAGTACCTCGGCGGCAAGATGAGCAAGAAGGAGTTCCGCGACCGCAAGAGCCGCGCGGCCCGCAAGGCCCGCCGCCAGGTCGTGAAGGACTACGTCGCCTACCCCGCCATCGCGCTCGCCCTCGTGCCGTTCGTCGGCTGGTGGGCTCCGCTGGCCGTCATGGGCGCGAACTTCGCCGCCAACCTGATCCGCAACATCTGGACCTTCCTCATCATCTTCTGCGGCCACTTCCCGGCCGAGGTGCAGACGTTCGCCGAGGAGGACGCCGAGAACGAGTCGCGCGGCCAGTGGTACCTGCGTCAGCTGCTCGGGTCGGCGAACATCAGCGGCAGCCGCACCTTCCACGTGCTCAGCGGCAACCTGAGCCACCAGATCGAGCACCACCTGTTCCCGGACATCCCGGCCCGGCGCTACCCCGAGGTCGCGCAGGAGATCCGCGCGATCTGCGAGCGCCACGGCCTGCAGTACAACAGCGGCCGACTGAGCAAGCAGCTCGCGAGCGTCGCCCGTCAGCTCGCGTCGTACGCCCGCAAGCCCGACGACCCGTACAAGCAGGGCAAGAGCCCGGAGTCCAAGGCGCTGCGTCGCGCCAAGCGCGAGGCTGCCGCCGCGGCCCAGGCCGAGCGCGAGAACGTCGCCGCCTGACGCGACCCTGCCCCAGCACGACCCCGCCGACGCTCCGGTCCAGCCCCGGGGCGTCGGCGTGCACGCACCAGGTGGTGCGCCACAATGGTGGCTGCCGACCGACCGCACGACCCCCGAGGAGACGGCCATGGCGCTGAGCCGCCGAGAGATCGCCAAGGACGCCGTCCAGCAGGGCGTGGAGGCTGCGATCACGACCGGCGGTCGGATCAGCGCGATCCTCTTCGACACCGCCCGCCGGGTCACGACGGAGCTGGGTGCGTTCGGCACGGAGCTGTTCGAGATCACCGAGGCCAGCAAGCGCGCCGGCGAGGACCCCGACCCCACCGATCGCGTCACACCGACCCATCCGCAGGACCGGTGAGGGCGAATCCCTCACATGACCACCTCTTCGACGTCCGCGACCGGCAACCGGCCCCGGGTCGCCGTCATCGGGTCCGGCGTCTCCGGCCTCACCGCCGCCTACGTGCTGCGCACGACCCACGACGTCACGCTCTTCGAGGCCGACGACCGCATCGGCGGCCACGCCCACACCCACGACGTCGAGGCTGACGGGACGACGCACCACGTCGACAGCGGCTTCATCGTGCACAACGACCGGACCTACCCGTTGCTGCGTCGGCTGTTCGCCGAGCTCGACGTCGCCGTGCACCCGACCGAGATGTCGATGAGCATCCACTGCGACGGCTGCGGCCTCGAGTACGCGGGCGGTCGCAAGCTGCCCGGCCTGTTCGCGCAGCGTCGCCGCATCGTCGACCCGACCTACCTGCGCCTGCTCACGTCGGTGAAGCGCTTCCAGCGCGCCGCCCTGGCGCTGCTGGACAGCGAGCCCGACGACGCCGAGCCGCAGACGTACGGCGACTTCCTGCGCCTGCACGGCTTCTCCGACCACTTCGTCGCGCACTACGCGATCCCGGTCGTGGCCTGCGTCTGGTCGTCCGGCCAGGACACCGCGCTGCAGTACCCCGCCCGCTACCTGTTCGCCTTCCTGCGCCACCACGGCTTCCTGTCCGTCACGGGCTCGCCGCAGTGGTTCACGGTGCAGGGCGGCTCGAACGCCTACACCCGCAAGGTGGTCGACGCGATCGGCGACGTCCGCGCCTCGACGGCGGTCCGCGCCGTCTCCCGCAAGCCCGACGGCGTCGTCGTGCTCGACGCGTCCGGCCAGGAGCACGTCGTCGACTCGGTCGTGATCGCCACGCACGCCGACGACGCCCTCGCCCTGCTCACCGACGCCACCGACGCCGAGCGTCGCGTGCTGGGCGCGTTCGAGTACTCGCGGAACGAGACGGTCCTGCACCAGGACGCCAGCGTGCTGCCCGACGCCGAGGGCGCCCGGGCGTCATGGAACTACCGCATGGACTCCTGCGAGGGCCGCGGCGAGGCCACCGACGTGACCTACTGGATGAACCTCCTGCAGGGCATCGAGAGCAGTCGTCCGTACCTCGTGAGCCTGAACTCCACCGACCGTGTCGACCCGACGACGGTGATCGCCACGATGCAGTACACGCACCCGGTCTACACGCCGGCGTCCGTCGCGGCCCAGCGCGAGCTGCCCGGGCTGTCCGACGGCCGCACCGCGTTCGCCGGTGCGTACCACGGCTGGGGGTTCCACGAGGACGGCTGCCGCTCCGGCGTCGAGGCCGCCCGTTCCCTCGGAGCGACCTGGTGACCACCGCCGACGTCGAGCGTGACGTCGCGGACGAGGAGGAGCAGCGACGGCTGCCCGTCCTGCCCGCGCTCGTGGTCGGCGACGTCGCCCACACCCGACGCGTGCCGCTGAAGCACCGCTTCCGCTACCGCGTCTACCAGTGGCTCGTCGACGTCGACGACCCGCCGCGGATGCCGCGCTGGCTGCGACCGTTCTCGACCTTCCGCGCCGCCGACCACATCGGCGACCCCGACCGCTCGCTGCGCGAGAACATCGAGACGTTCTGCCGGGCGCAGGGCCTCGACGTCACCGGTCGCCGGATCGTCATGCTCGCGAACGCCCGCACGCTGGGTCACGTGTTCGACCCGCTCTCGGTCTTCTGGATCCTCGACGGCGAGCGCACCGAGGCGATCGTCGCGGAGGTGCACAACACCTACGGCGAGCGGCACGCGTACCTGCTGCAGCCCGACGAGAAGGGCCGTACGTCCACGGAGAAGGCGTTCTACGTCTCGCCGTTCTTCACGGTGGCCGGACGCTACGACCTGCAGTTCCGGCTGCAGCCCGATGCCGTCGCGAGCACCGTGGTGCTGCGCCAGTCGCCCTCCGACGAGGGCTCCCCCGCCTCCCGTCCCGACGAGGCCGTCTTCACCGCGACGTTCCGCGGCCGGCCGCTGCCCGCCACGCGACGTCGGCTGGTGCGGCTGCTCGTGACGATGCCCCTCATGACCCATCGGACCAGCCTGCTGATCCGAATCCACGGTGTGTGGCTCTGGCTGCGCCGACTCCCGGTCGTCCCACGACCGCTCCACGAACCTCAGGAAGGCACGACCCGATGACCGACGTACTCGCCACCCGCTGGCCCGGCATCGCGCAGACCCCGCGCACTCCCCTCAAGGCACGCGCCGCGAGGGCGATCCTGCGCCCCGCCGTCTCGCGCACGCCCGTGCGCCTGACGTTCCCCGACGGCACCGTGTGGGGGGCCGGCGAGCCCGGCGCCCCCGAGATGCAGGTGCGCCGCCCGGCCGCCTTCTTCAGCCGGCTCGGCCACGACACCAAGATCGGCTTCGGCGAGGCCTACATGGCCGGCGACTGGACCACCGGTCCCGGCACCGACCTGGCCGACCTGCTCACGCCGTTCGCGGAGCGGCTGACGACGATCGTGCCCCCGTCGCTGCAGAAGCTGCGCGGCCTCGTCGACCGCCAGCTCCCCCAGCACGAGCGCAACACCAAGGAGGGGTCGCGCTCGAACATCGAGCGGCACTACGACCTCTCCAACGACCTCTTCGAGCGCTTCCTCGACCCGACGATGACGTACTCGTCCGCCTGGTTCGCGTCACCCGAGGAGTCGCTCGAGCAGGCGCAGCACCGCAAGCTCGACGGCATCCTCGACCAGGCGGGCGTCACCGAGGGCACCCGCGTGCTCGAGATCGGCAGCGGCTGGGGCTCGCTCGCGATCCGCGCCGCGCAGCGTGGCGCGCAGGTCGTCACGATCACCATCTCCTCGGAGCAGGCCGCCCTCGCCCAGGAGCGGTTCGAGGCCGCCGGCGTCGCCGACCGCATCGAGCTGCGCCTGCAGGACTACCGCGACGTCACCGGCGAGTTCGACGCCGTCGTGAGCTGCGAGATGATCGAGGCCGTCGGCGAGGAGTACTGGCCGACGTACTTCGCCAAGATCGACGAGGTGCTCGCTCCCGGCGGCCGCGTGTCGATCCAGGCGATCACGATGGCGCACCACCGCTACCTCGCGACGCGCAACTCCTACGGCTGGATCCAGAAGTACATCTTCCCGGGCGGCCTGATCCCGTCGCTCGAGGCGATCGACGAGAACCTCGCCGCGCACACGCACGGGCTCGCGGTGACCGACCGACGCAGCCTCGGGCAGGACTACGCCCAGACGCTGCGCCTGTGGCGCGAGCGCTTCGAGGCGAACTGGGAGGAGATCGCCACCTTCGGCTTCGACGAGACCTTCCGTCGGCTCTGGGAGTTCTACCTCGCCTACTGCGAGGCCGGCTTCGGCGTGGGCTACATCGACGTGTTCCAGCTGCGCATGGAGCGCCCTGCCTGACGGTGGACCCGAGCGGTGGCCACTGGTGCCCGTGTGACGGATGCGACCCATCCGTAGACGGCGTGGCGTCGAACTCCCAGTGACGGAAGCGTCCGTCACGTCGAACAGGAGGGGCCATGGCGAGCACCAGCCGACTCCCGGACCCGATCCAGGAGTCCTACGAGTGGCAGCACCGCGGAGCGTGTCGCGGTGTGGATCCGGAGACGTTCTTCTCCCCCGAGACAGAGCGTGGTCCGCGTCGACGCAGCCGCGAGGCGGTCGCGAAGGCGCTCTGCGCCCGCTGCCCGGTGGTGGCCGAGTGCCTCGACCACGCCCTCACGGTGCGTGAGCCGTTCGGCGTGTGGGGCGGGCTCAACCAGACCGAGCGCGAGCACCTGCTGCGCGACGCGGGGTGAGCTGGGCCGGTTGAGCTGGGCGGGACGACCCGCTCAGAGCTCGTCGCGACGCGGCCACGGGTTGACCCGACAGCCGTGCAGCCCCTTCGACTGCTGCTGCATGATCGGCGCCGCCTGGCCCCGGCCCGGGCAGCCCAGGTGCCCCCGCCCCAGGAAGTGCCCGACCTCGTGGTTGACGACCATGTGGCGGTAGTCGCGCACCGACCCCTTGGCCGAGCGCCACACACGCGTGGTGTGGACCCAGCGGTCCTCGTTGATGATCACGTTGCGGCCGACGCGGCAGCTGTAGAGCACGCTGCACTCGGTCGAGTACGACGTCAGGCGCGAGGCCCGCGCGAGCACGAGCGTGAAGTCACCGCCCGAGCGCACCTCGCGGAATCGGACGCCGGCTCCGGGCCATCCGCGGGCGTCGGCGAGGGTCTGCGCCGCCTGCCGGCGGAAGGTGGCCAGGCTCCCCCGCGCCCCGTCGGAGCGGACCGAGTAGGTGAGGGTCCGTCGCGCGTCGCGGCGGTGCCGCACGGGTGCGGTGACGGCGGTGGCCGAGGAGGTGCGGTGGTACGCCTTCGAGACCGTCACGCGCACGCGGAGCCGGTGGCCGACGTCGGCCGGCGCGATGGCGTAGCGGCGCTGCGTGGCGCCACGGATGACGGTGCGGTCGCGGTACCACTGATAGCGCTTCGTCAGGCCGCTGCTGCTCCAGCGTCCGGCCGAGGCCTGGAGCACTTGGCCGTAGCGTCGGGTGCCGGAGATCCGGGGCGCGGTCCGCACCGTGAGCGGCGCAGTGGCGACCGCGGTCGTCGGACCGGTGGTCGTGGTGGCCTGCTCGAGACCGTCGGCACTGGCGACCACGCGGACCGCGACGCGTCGACCCACATCGGCCCCCACGAGCCGGTAGGTGGCAGCCGTCGCACCGCGGATCGGGGCACCGTCGCGCAGCCACTGACGGGTGACCCGTGCCGTCCCGGGCTCGTAGCGTCCGGTCGTCGAGGTCAGCGTGGACCAGTAGCGCGCGGTGCCGGTGACCACGGGCGGCTCGACGACCTGCACCGCCGTGGCCGGCGTCGGACGCAGGGCCGGCCGCGGCGAGCAGCCCGAAGGCCAGCACCGTGCTCGTCACGAGGGACGAGGCGCGTCGACCGCGGCGGAGGATCGGTCCGGTCGACGTCATCGCGCTCACTCCCAGAAGATGCGTTCGACGACCTGTCTCGCGTGCCGGGTGGCGCGCAGGTAGTCGTCGACCATGCGTTCGCTGTGCTGCTGACCGTACCCCAGCAGGTGCGCGACACCCGCCCGTTCCTCGGTCTGCTCCACCATCGACTCCGCCGGCTTGCCACGCATGAGCACGACGGCGTTGCGGATGCGGCTCACCAGCCGCCACGCGTGCAGCAGGACCTCGGCGTCGTCCTCGGTCACGAGCTCGGCATCGGCAGCCGCCGCGAGGGCGCCGCACGTCGACGTCGTGCGCAGTCCGGGCACCGCGTGGGCGTGCTGCAGCTGCAGGAGCTGCACGGTCCACTCGACGTCGGCGATGCCGCCCCGGCCGAGCTTGAGGTGCGTCTTCGGGTTGGCACCCCGGGGCAGCCGCTCGGCCTCGACGCGCGCCTTGATGCGCCGGATCTCCCGGACCTGCGCGTCCGAGACGCCGCCGTCGGGCCAGCGCAACGGGTCGACGAGTGCCTCGAACCGGGCGCACAGGTCGGGGTCGCCGACGCTGGCGCGCGCACGCAGCAGGGCCTGGGCCTCCCACACCGCCGAGTACTTCTCGTAGTACGACGCGTAGGCGGCGAAGGAGCGCACCAGCGGTCCGTTGCGGCCGTCGGGTCGCAGCTCGGCGTCGACCTCGAGGGCCGGGTCGTCGCCGGGCGCGCCGAGGGTGGTCCGCAGCGACGTCGCGACGGCCGTGGCGGCAGCCGCCGCCTCCCCGTCGTCGGCGCCGGGCAGCGGCTCGTGCACGAACATGACGTCGGCGTCGGACCCGTAACCCGACTCACGGCCGCCGAGACGACCCATGAGCACCACGGCCATGCGCGTCGGGAAGGGATCCCTGCCGGCCTCCTCCCGCTGGCGGGCGACGGCCCCGATCGAGGCCGTGAGCGCGGCGCCGAGCGTCGCCTCCGTGAGGTCGGACAGCGCGGTGCCGACCTCGTCGATGTCGAGCCGGCCGAGGACGTCAGCGATGCCGATGCGCGACAGCTCCCGGCGTCGCACGCGTCGGACGGCCTTGATGGCCTGGTCGGGGCGGGTGTGGCGCCTGGCGGCGAGCTGCATCTCCCCGCGCAGTCGCTCGGCGTCGCGCGGCACCAGCTCGGCGTCGTCGCCGAGCAGCGCGACGGCGTCGGGCGCACGCTGGACCAGGTCGGACACGTAGCGGCTCGACCCGACGACCGCCGCGAGCTGCTCGGCACCCTCGCCCTCGTCGCGCAGCTTGCGCAGGTACCAGTGCGACTCCCCCAGCGACTCGCTGATCCGTCGGAACGCGAGCAGGCCGGCGTCGGGCGCAGGCGACTCCGCGAACCACTGCAGCATGGCCGGCAACAGCGAGCGCTGGATCGCCGCGCGTCGGGACACGCCCGACGTGAGGGCCTGGATGTGCGCGAGGGCGCCCTTGGGGTCCTTGAAGCCGAGCGCCATGAGCCGGGCCTGCGCCGCCTCCGGCGTGAGCCGCAGACCCTCGTCGGGCAGGGAGGTGACCGCCTCCAGGAGCGGTTGGTAGAAGAGCTTCTCGTGCAGGCGTCGCACGAGGCGCTTGTGCGCCTGCCAGTCCTTGACCAGACCCTCGGCCGGGTTCGCCCGGTAGCCCATGGAGCGGCCGAGACGTCGCAGGTCCTCCTCGTCGTCGGGCACGACGTGGTTGCGCCGTAGCCGGTAGAGCTGGATGCGGTGCTCCAGGGTGCGCAGGAACTCGTAGGCGTCCTCCAGGGCGGCACCGTCGCGCCGGCCGACGTAGCCACCCTCGGTGAGCTCGCGCAGCGCCTCGAGCGTGGTCGGGCTGCGTAACGACGCGTCGCCCCGACCGTGCACGAGCTGCAGCAGCTGCACCGAGAACTCGACGTCGCGCAGGCCGCCCGAGCCGAGCTTCAGCTGCCGCTCGCGCTGCTGCGACGGGATGTTCTCGATGACGCGCGTGCGCATCGCGCGGACGTCGCGCACGAAGTTCTCGCGGGTGCTGGCCTCCCAGACCTTTGGCGACAGCGCGTCGAGGTAGGCCTGGCCGAGCTCCGCGTCGCCCGCCGCGAACCGTGCCTTCAGCAGCGCCTGGAACTCCCACGTCGACGCCCACCGGTCGTAGTAGGCGACGTGGCTGCGCAGCGTGCGGCTCAGCGGCCCCTGGGTACCCTCGGGTCGCAGGTTCGCGTCGACCTCCCAGATGGTGCCCTCGCGGGTGTGGTCGGAGCAGAGGCGCATCATGGCCGACGCGAGACGTGCGGCGATCCGTCCCGCCACCTGCTCGTCGGCGCCGTCGGCGGGCTCGTGCACGAAGATCACGTCGACGTCGCTGACGTAGTTCAGCTCGCGGCCGCCGGTCTTGCCCATCGCCATGACCGCCAGCCGCACGCAGTCGGCGTCGGGCTCGTCTCGGCGCGCGAGCTCGAGCGCGGCGCCCAGCGTCGCCATGGCCAGGTCGGCGAGCTCGGCCGACGACTCCTCGAAGCAGGTCAGCGCGGTCAGGTCGCGGGCGGCGACGTGCAGCAGCTTGCGGCGGTAGGCGACGCGCAGGGCGTCGGCGTCGTCGGCGTCACCGAGCTGCTGGCGCATGAGGTCGAGGTCGAGCGGGACGGGCGACAGCCGGTCGGCGGCGAGGTCCTCGACGTGCTGCGGGTGCCGGGCGAGGAAGTCGCCGAGCGCCTCGCTGGTACCAAGGACGATGAGCAGTCGCTGCCGCAGCTCCGCGTCGCCCCGCAGGGTCGCGAGCAGCCGCTCGACCCCCCACGTCTCCGCGATCGCCACCAGCGACGCGAGCGCGGTGTCGGGGCTGGCGACGGATGCCACCTGCTCCACCAGCGCGTCGTCGATGCCGTCGAGGCGGGCGAGGTGGGCCGCGGCCGCCGCCCCGTCGCGGAACCCACGACGCGCCAGGGCCAGCTCGGGAGACTCGGGGGGCACGCTCGCAGGCTACCGGGGGTGGGTGGAGGTGCTGTGACGTGCTGGGCGCGGGCTAGGTCTGCGGGTGCCTCAGTGCGGCTTGTCGTCGAGGTGGGGCTGCGGCGGCGCGGCTTGTCGCTGCGTCGGCTCGGCTTCGAGTCGTCCTGCGCTCCGCAAGGGCCTCGACCGGGCGGCTGGGAGCGGCATCGGGTCCGGGTCTCGGGCTGCGGCCTGCGTTGGACCCAAGAATCTGCGGTTGCGCCCCCTGAGCGGTGGATCTGCCACCGAATCGCCCTCGGCGGTGAATCTGGCACCTTCTCAGCGCCCTACAGGTGGAGAATCCACCGACGACGGGGTCGGACGTGGCAGTGCTTCTCCCTTCTCGTGGACCGTGCCACGAGAAGGGAGAAGCGCTGCCCACCCCACCCCAAGGGCACCCACGCTTCTTCCTTGGCGCGCTCAAGGTCGAACGCTTCTGCGTTGGTGACGGGATCCCGTGGCAAACGCAGCATCCTTGACCCTCCCGCACACGAACGCAGCATCGTGCGTCCCACAGCGTGAGCCACAGCCCGAGACCCGAAGCCGACCCCCGCCCAGCCGCCCGGTCGAGGCCTTTCGGAGACCAGACACAGCGAAAGCCGAGGCAGCGCACCAGCAAGGCCAGAGCCCCTGCGGCAGCGCACCACCCGAGTCAAGCCCACGAAGGCAGCGCACCAGCAAGGCCAGACCCCCGCAGGCAGCGCACCAGCCGAGTCAACCCCCCCGAAGGCAGCGCACCAGCAAGGTCACGGCCGACGAGCAGCCGACCACCCCGCCCGTCAGAGGACGGGCAGGAGCCGGTCGATCTCGAACTGGGTCACCTGGGAGCGGTAGGCGTCCCACTCCTGGCGCTTGTTGCGCAGGAAGAAGTCGAAGACGTGCTCGCCGAGGGTCTCGGCGACGAGCTCGCTGCTCTCCATCTCGCGGATCGCCTCGTCGAGGTTGCGCGGCATGGGGGTCAGGCCCATCGTCTTGCGCTCGCGGTCGGTGAGCGACCAGACGTTGTCCTCGGTCTCGGGCGGCAGGGTCGAGCCGTTCTCGATGCCCTTCAGTCCGGCGGCGAGGACGAGTGCGTAGGTGAGGTAGGGGTTGCAGCCGGCGTCGATCCCGCGGTGCTCGACGCGCGCCGAGCCACTCTTGTGCGGCTTGTACATCGGCACCCGCACGAGCGCGGAGCGGTTGTTGTGGCCCCAGCTCAGGTAGTTGGGGGCCTCGTAGCCGCTCGCGAGCCGCTTGTAGGAGTTGACCCACTGGTTCGTGACGGCGGTGATCTCCGCCGTGTGCTCGAGGACGCCCGCGATGAAGGAGCGGCCGGTGGCGCTCAGCTGGTACTCGGCACCCGCCTCGTAGAAGGCGTTCTCGTCGCCCTCGAACAGCGACAGGTGCGTGTGCATCGCGGAGCCGGGGTGCTCGGTGAACGGCTTGGGCATGAAGGAGGCCCACTTGCCCTGGCTGAGCGCGACCTCGCGGACGACGGTGCGGAACGTCATCACGTTGTCGGCGGTGGAGAGCGCGTCGGCGTAGCGCAGGTCGATCTCCTGCTGCCCCGGTCCGCCCTCGTGGTGGCTGAACTCGACGCTGATGCCCATGTTCTCGAGCATCGTGATGACCTCGCGACGGAAGTCCTGGCCGCCACCCTGCGCCGTGTGGTCGAAGTAGCCGGAGTCGTCGACCGGGACCGGCCGTCCGCCGACGTCGGGCTTGCCCCGGAAGACGTAGAACTCGATCTCCGGGTGGGTGTAGAAGGTGAAGCCGGCCTCCGAGGCCTTCGTCAGCGTCCGCTTGAGCACGTGCCGCGGGTCGGCGAACGACGGCGACCCGTCGGGCATCGCGATGTCGCAGAACATGCGCGCCGTCGCGGGCGCCTCGCCCCGCCACGGCAGGATCTGGAAGGTCGACGGATCGGGCTTGAGCAGCATGTCGGCCTCGTGCACGCGGGCGAACCCCTGGATCGCCGACCCGTCGAAGCCGATGCCCTCGCTGAAGGCCCCCTCCAGCTCGGCCGGGGCGATGGCGACCGACTTCAGCGAGCCGAGCACGTCGGTGAACCAGAGCCGCACGAACCGGACGTCACGCTCCTCGAGCGCCCGGAGGACGAAGTCTTCCTGCTTACCCATGGCCAGAGTCTCGCACGGGTCGTGTTACGGCGATGTTTCGTGGTCGAGGCGGCTCAGGGGATCGTCGGCACGCCGTCGTCGACCATCCTTCCGCGGACGTACTGCCACCCCTCGTCGGTCCGCGCGAAACGACTCACCTCGTGCAGGACGCCCGGCTCGTCGGCGAGGTAGGCGGCCCGGAACTCCACCACGCCGAACGCGTCGCCGACGTCGCCGGCCTCGGTGCGCAGCACCTCCAGCCCGAGCCACTCGAGGCCCGGGTCGTGGTCGACGCGCGTCGGGCGGGTGGTCGGGTGCCAGGTGCGCAGCAGGTGCCCGCCGTCGCCGCGGACGTACGCGGTGTACCGCGACCGCATGAGTCGCTCCGCCGTCGGCGCTGCCTGGCCGTCGAGGTAGGGCCGGCAGCAGTCGTCGAAGGGTGCGCCGGTGCCGCACGGGCAGGTCCTGGCCATGACGACATGATGCGGCACGCTCGACGCCCTAGGCTGACCACGTGCCTCAGCTCCGACTCGCCCTTGCTCAGGTCAACCCGCGTCTCGGCGACCTCGACGGCAACGTCGAGCTCGTCGTCGCGGCCGCGCACGAGGCTGCGCAGGCGGGTGCCCACCTGCTGGTGCTGCCGGAGATGGTGCTCAACGGCTACCCGGTGGAGGACCTCGCCTACCGCCTGAGCTTCATCGACGGCACCCGCGCGCACGTCCCGGCGCTCGCCACCCGGCTGGCCGACGAGGGGCTGGGCGACCTCGTTGTCGTCGTCGGGCACCTCGACACCGCCAAGGACCACATCGACACCGAGCGTCTCGGGGTGCCGAAGAACGCGCCCACGAACTCCGCGTCGGTGATCACGGGCGGCCGCGTCGTCACCCGCTACGACAAGCACCACCTGCCGAACTACGGCGTGTTCGACGAGTTCCGGCACTTCGTGCCCGGCGACGAGACGCAGGTCGTGCAGGTGCACGGCGTCGACGTCGCCATCGCCATCTGCGAGGACATCTGGCAGGACGGTCCCTCGGCGGCGGCCGACGCCGCCGAGGCCGGTCTGCTGGTCGTCCTCAACGGCTCCCCGTACGAGGCCGCGAAGGACGACACCCGGCTCGAGCTCTGCGCCCGACGCGCGCGCGAGGGCAGCTGCGCCCTCGCCTACGTGAACCTCGTCGGCGGCCAGGACGAGCTGGTGTTCGACGGCGACTCCCTCGTCGTCGACGCCACAGGCGAGCTCGTCGCCCGCGCGGCGCAGTTCGAGCCCGAGCTGCTGGTCGTCGACCTCGACCTGCCCGCCGCGACGGCTCCGATGCCCGATCCCGACGCCCGCTTCGCCGGACTCCGGGTCGAGCGCACGGTCGTCTCGTCCGAGCCGCTGGAGCCGTACGAGCCGCTGGAGCCGCGTGTCGCCGAGCGGTGGGACGACCTCGGCGAGCGCTACTGGGCGATCGTGCTCGGCCTGCGCGACTACGTGCACAAGAACGGCGGTCGCTCGGTCCTGCTGGGGCTGTCGGGCGGCATCGACTCGACGCTCGTCGGCGCGATCGCCGTCGACGCGCTGGGTGCCGAGAACGTCTTCGGGGTGTCGAACCCGAGCGCGTGGTCGACCGAGCACAGCCGCAGCGACGCCGCCGAGCTGGCGCGACGTACGGGGCTGCAGCTCGACACCGTCCCGATCGCGCCGATCTTCGAGGCCTACCAGGACGCGCTCCACCTCGACGGGATCGCCGAGGAGAACCTGCAGGCCCGCATCCGCGCCGTGATCTGGATGGGCCTGTCGAACCAGCACGGGCACCTGGTCCTCGCCTGCGGCAACAAGTCCGAGCTGGCCACCGGCTACTCGACGATCTACGGCGACGCGGTCGGCGCGTACGCCCCCATCAAGGACCTGCCGAAGACCCTGGTGTGGGAGGTGTCGCGCTGGCGCAACCGCTGGGCCGAGGAGCAGGGCGAGCAGCCGCCGATCCCCGAGAACGCGATCGACAAGGAGCCGTCGGCCGAGCTGCGCCCCGGCCAGCTCGACTCCGACTCCCTGCCGTCCTACGACCTGCTCGACGCCGTGCTCGACGCCTACGTCGAGCGCGACCTGGGCGCTGCGGCCGTGGTGGCCGAGGGCTTCGACCCTGCGCTCGTCGAGCGGGTCGTGACGCTGGTCGACAAGGCCGAGTACAAGCGCCGCCAGTACCCGCCGGGCCCGAAGGTCAGCCGACGCAACTTCGGCCGCGACCGGCGCGTGCCGATGACGAACGGGTGGCGCGAGTCGCTCGACTGACCTGCGGCGCGAACGCAGCGCACACCCTGGGCACACCCGGGCATGACCTGGGGCACAGCGACGTGACAAATGTCGTCGATGCGGCAGGATGGTCCTCGTCCGTGGACCCCCACCGAGGGGCCGCGAGAAGAGAGGGAACCACCATGTCCGAACCCACCCCTGCCCCCGCGACCGGCACGAGCACGTCGGCGGAGGAGCCCGCCCCCTACGGCGGCGGCCCGTCGGCGTCGGCGACGTCCGTCGGCACCGCGGCCACCGGCCCGACGACCGACCCCGCGATCCGTCGTGTGCGCACCCACCACCTGCAGCAGTGGAAGGAGCAGGGCCACAAGTGGGTCATGCTCACCACGTACGACCAGTACACGGCCGCGACGTTCGACGAGGCCGGTGTGCCCGTGCTGTTCATCGGCGACTCCGCCGCGAACAACGTCTTCGGCTACGCGTCGTCCCTCCCGGTGACGGTCGACGAGCTGCTGCCGCTGGTCAAGGCCGTCCCCCGCACCGCCCGTCGCGCGCTCGTGGTGGCCGACCTGCCGTTCGGCTCCTACCAGCGCTCCCCCGAGCAGGCGTACGACACGGCCGTGCGGTTCATGAAGGAGGGCGAGGCGCACGTGGTCAAGCTCGAGGGCGGTGCCGAGATGGCGCCGCAGATCGAGCTGCTGACGAAGGGCGCGGTGCCCGTGATGGCCCACATCGGCTTCACGCCGCAGTCCGAGCACGCCCTCGGCGGCTACCGGGTGCAGGGTCGCGGAGACGCGGCGTCACGGCTCATGGAGGACGCCCTCGCGGTGCAGGAGGCCGGCGCCTCCTCGGTCGTCATGGAGATGGTGCCGGCGCCCATCGCCGCCGAGATCACCGAGCGGCTGCACATCCCGACCATCGGCATCGGTGCCGGGCCGAGCTGCGACGCCCAGGTCCTGGTCTGGCAGGACATGCTCGGCCTGCGCACGGGCAAGGCGCCGCGCTTCGTCAAGCGCTACGCCGACCTGCACGGCATCATCCTCGGCGCCGCGCAGGAGTTCGCGGCCGACGTCGCGTCCGGCACCTTCCCGGCCCCGGAGCACTCCTTCGACGCCTGACAAGGCTCGCCGCGACGGCCCGTTGACGTGGGGCCCCACGTGAACAGGCTCTCCCCCACGCAAACATGCGCCCGATCCGCACGTTTGCGTGGGGCCCCACGTAAACGCGCTCTCCCCCACGCAAACATGCGCCCGATCTGCACGTTTGCGTGGGGCCCCACGCAAACGATCAGACCCGCCAGCCCCAGGCGAGCACGCCCACCGCGTTGAGGGCGACCCAGGCCGCGAGGGCGTACACCGGCACCCAGGGTGCGTCGGCGGGGCGGGTGGCGATGCGGCGGCGCAGCAGCGGGACGAAGGACGCCAGCACGAGCAGGTGCAGGACGATGCCCCACCACGGTGCGTAGAGGACGGTCGAGACGACGAGCCACAGCATGACGACGAGGCCGCCGACCCCGATCCACGGGCCCGACCGCTCCCGCTCGCGTCGCGTGCGCCTCACGGGCGAGGTGCGTCGTCGTTCCAGTCCGGGTCGTTGTCCCACGACTCGTTGCGCTCCTGGACCGTCTCCAGGGCGTGCTCGGCGGCAGCCTGCGTCGGGTACGGGCCGAGGCGGTCGGAGGCCTTGCAGCCGTCCTCACCCTCGACGGTGTGGTGCTTCAGGCAGAAGTAGAAGGCAGGGGCTTCGGCACTCATGACGCCATCCTGCCGCACCGCGCGCGTCGCCGCCCCTCACCCGGGCCGGCTTCGGCCGCCCTCGTAGCATGCCTGGGTGCCTCTCCTTCGCCCCGGCCACGTCTCCCCGCTGCGTCACGTCCCGTCGACGATCGATCGTCCCGAGTACGTCGGCCAGGCTGCACCGCTGCCATACCGTGGCCCGCTGGTGCGCGACGCCGACACCATCGAGCGGATGCGGGTCGCGGGCCGGATCGCTGCCCAGGCCCTCGACGCCGTCGAGGCAGCGATCGCCCCGGGCGTCACGACCGACGAGCTCGACCGGGTCGGTCACACCTTCCTCCTCGACCACGGTGCCTACCCGTCGACGCTCGGCTACCGCGGCTACCCGAAGTCGCTGTGCAGCAGCGTCAACGAGGTGATCTGCCACGGCATCCCCGACGACCGTCCGCTGGAGGACGGCGACATCGTCAACATCGACATCACCGCCTACGTCGACGGCGTGCACGGCGACACCAACAAGACCTATCTCGTGGGCGATGTCGACGAGGAGTCGCGGCTGCTCGTCGAGCGCACCCGCGAGGCCACCCACCGCGCGATCCGCGCCGTGAAGCCGGGTCGACGCATCAACGTGATCGGTGCCGTCATCGAGGCCTACGCCAAGCGGTTCGGCTACGGCGTCGTGCGCGACTTCACGGGGCACGGCGTGGGGCCCGCGTTCCACGACGGCCTGATCGTCCCGCACTACGACGACCCGGCCGCGGACACGGTGATCGAGGTGGGCATGACGTTCACGATCGAGCCTATGCTGACCCTCGGCACGATCGAGTGGGACCAGTGGGACGACGGCTGGACGGCCGTCACCCGCGACGGCTCGCGCACCGCCCAGTTCGAGCACACCCTGCTCGTCACCCCCGACGGCGCGGAGATCCTCACCCTTCCCTGACCGGCCTCGTCGGGAGAGCCGGGCGCCGGCAGGGGTGACGGGCCCCGGGCGGCGATGGATGAAGAGGGGGGAACGAGGCGGCCTGTAAGCCGGATTCTGTCCCCGGCCCGAGGGCCGGGGGGCGACCATCCATCTGGGTCACGCATTGCTGCGCGCCTCGAGCGACCTACCCGCTGACGTCGGACGAGCAGCCCGTCAGCGCAGGCGCCGGAGCGCCCTCTTGGTCTTGCTCCCGGTGGGGTTTACCGAGCCGACGCCGTCGCCGACGTCGCTGGTGAGCTCTTACCTCACCGTTTCACCCTTGCCCGCACCCCGTGGCCCGAAGGCCGCGGGGCCGCTGGCGGTCTGTTCTCTGTGGCACTGTCCCGCACGTCGCCGTGGGTGGCTGTTGGCCACCACCGTGCTCTGTGGAGTCCGGACTTTCCTCGACGGACCGGAGCCCGCCGCGGCCGCCCGGCCGCCTCGTTCGTCGTCCAGTCTAGGCCGCAGCCGACCCGGCCCGGGACCCCGGACACGTCTACGCTGGACGCGTGGAGCTCGAGGACGAAGCCCGGACGACGTCGGCGGTCGGCGAGCTGCGCCCGCGCCTGCACCCGGAGCCGGTCGTGTACGCGATCGTCGCGCCCGGCTTCGACACCTCGACGGCGCTCGCCACCGTGCGCGAGCGGGAGGGCCTCACGGTCGTGGTCGAGCAGGTGGAGGCCGAGGAGGACGGGCTCGTGTACGAGTTCGTGGGCGCGTGGATCACGCTCGCCGTGGTGTCGGCACTCGACGCCGTCGGGCTCACCAGCTCCATCTCCACCGCTCTCGCCGCCGAGCAGATCGCCTGCAACGTCGTGGCTGGCTTCCACCACGACCACCTCGTCGTCCCGTGGGACCGACGTCACGATGCGCTGCGCATCCTCGATGCCCTAGGGTGAGGGTCGCGAAAGGGAGTAGTCCCCAATCGCTGCGTCGACATACTGATGCCGGGCCCTCGGGCCCCGCCTCCGGTGCAGCGGGCCAGGACCGTGAGAACGGTCCGGCGGACGAGACTTTCGACCCGAATGTCGTACACACACGACGGTCCGGGTCGAGGCTCGTCGATCGTGGCTCCTCGTCCTGGTCCGGACGAGGAGAATCCCATGTTCGAGGCCCTGTGGCTCAGTGCCGCCGTCATCTTCGTCGCCGAGCTCGGCGACAAGAGCCAGCTGATGGCGATGACGTTCGCCACCCGGTACCGCGCACGCGACGTGCTGCTCGGCATCACCCTGGCGACCGCGATCGTCCACCTCGCGTCGGTCGGCATCGGCTACGCGATCGGCTCCAGCTTCGAGCAGTACCAGGGACCGATCGCGATCGCGGCCGGCATCGCCTTCCTCGGCTTCGCGGCCTGGACGCTGCGCGGCGACGAGCTGACCGACGACGAGGCCGACAAGGCCAAGAAGGCCACCGGCTCGGCGCTCCTGGCCGTCGGTCTGGCGTTCTTCCTGGCCGAGCTGGGTGACAAGACGATGCTGGCGACCATCACGCTCGCCGTCCGCGAGGACTGGCTCGGCACCTGGATCGGCAGCACCGTCGGCATGGTCGCCGCCGATGCCCTCGCGATCGTCGTGGGCGCGGTCCTCGGGAAGCACCTGCCCGAGAAGGTCATCAAGATCGGTGCTGCGGCGGCGTTCGCGATCTTCGGCGTGCTGCTGGTCGTCGAGGGTCTGCGCTGACCAGCCGGCGCGCTGCGGTCCGATGCGACCTCGATAGGCTCGCCGGGTGCTGATCCTGCTCCCGCCCTCCGAGGGCAAGACCGCACCGGCCGACGGCCCCACGCTCGACCTCGAGGCGCTGTCGTTCCCGCGGCTGCACCGCGTGCGCGACCAGGTGTCCCGCGCGCTCGTGCGACTGGCCGCCACGCGCCGGGCGGCCGAGGTGCTCGGCCTCGGCCCGACGCAGGCTGACGCGATCGAGACCGACGCCCGCCTGTTCGAGGTGCCGTGCGCCCCTGCCGGGTCGGTCTACACCGGGGTGCTGTTCGGCGAGCTCGACCTCGCCTCCCTCGACACCGACGCGACGGCGCGTGCCGACGCGTCCGTCGCCGTCGCGAGCGCGCTCTTCGGGCTCGTCCGCGTCGGCGACCCGATCCCGGCGTACCGGCTGTCGGGCACGGTCACGCTGCCGCGGCTCGGGCCGGTCGCGGGACGCTGGCGTCCCGTGCTGCCTGACGTGCTCGACGAGGCCGCCGACGGCGGTCTGCTGGTCGACCTGCGGTCCGGGGCGTACGTGAACCTCGGCAAGCCGTCCGCCGACCTGGCGCCACGCACCGCGACCGTGCGCGTCCTGCACGAGCAGGACGGGCGCCGCACGGTCGTCAGCCACTTCAACAAGGCGACGAAGGGACGACTGGTCCGCGCCCTCCTCGTCGAGGGGGCGCAGCCGACGTCGGTCGACGAGCTCGTCGTCGCCTGGCGCGACCTCGGCTGGACGGTCGAGCAGGACGGGACCCGCCTCGACGTCGTCACGACCGGCGCGCACTGACCCGTCGGGGCTCTACCTGTCTGGGCCCGACCCGTCCGGCCGCAGGGCTACTCGGGGACGATCGAGAACCCGCGCAGCGACGGCGTGCCGTCGGGCCACCACGCGATCGTGGTGATGCTGGCGGGGGCCAGCTCCATCCGGTGGATGATCGACATCGGGCCGTCGAGCGCCAGGCGCGTCATGAGCTTGATGGGGGTGACGTGGCTGACCACGACGACGGTCTCCCCCGCGTGGTCGGCGAGGATCCGGTCGCGCGCCTCACGCACCCGCTCCTGGACCTCGTCGAAGGACTCGCCACCGGGCGGGGCGACCGACGTGGAGGCGAGCCAGGCCGACATCTCCTCGGGCCAACGCTCCATGATGTCGCCGAACCCGTGGCCGTCCCAGTCGCCGAAGGCTGCCTCCTCGACGCCGTCGTCGACCGCGACCTCCAGCCCGGTCTCGCGGGCGACGAAGCCGGCCGTCTCCTGCGTCCGCCGCAGCGGGGACGCGACGATGGCGTCGACGTCGTGGTGGCGCGCGATCCACGCCGCCGCGCGGGCGGCCTGGGACTCCCCCTCGGCGACGAGACCGGGGTCGGAGCCGCCGCGCCCGCAGAAGAGCTTGCGCTGGGTGTTGGCCGTGACCCCGTGGCGCAGGAGCACCAGCGTGGCGTCGGGGATCGCGCGAGCGACGTACTCCCCGACCTCGCGGGGCGCGATGACGTCCTCGGCGCACTGCAGGACGACGGTGGGTGCGGTGACCCTCGGGAGGACGTCACGGGCGTCGCTGAGGAAGGTGGTGCGGGCGAAGACCTCAGCGATCGCGGGGTCCATGCGGCAGAACGCCTCGGCCAGCTCGCCCTGGACCTCGGGACGGTCGGGGTTGCCGGCGATGACGGGGGCCATCGCGTGCGACCACGCGACGTAGTTGGCCGACAGGGAGGCCAGGAGCTCCTCGATCTGCGGGGCGGTGAACCCACCGACGTAGTCGCCCTCGTCGACGTAGCGCGGGGAGGGGCCGACCATGACCAGTCGCCCGATGAG
>NZ_LUNF01000045.1:0-12246 GCF_001626145.1 Aeromicrobium sp. REDSEA-S32_B7 | reverse complement strand
GGGGGTGTCGGGACATGGGGCTCTCTCGCTCTCGGTGGCTCGACCGGTCCGGTCGGCCCTGCTGTGCAGGACCGACCGGACCAGAGTGGTGCGGGTCAGGTGCCGGGTGCGTCGTCCTTCACGGCGTCGGCGGCCTCCTGGCCCTGCTGCTGGACGGTCGAGGCGGACTCCTGTGCGGACTCCTTCACGTCCGAGGCGGCGTGCTTGGCCTCCTCCGTCAGGTGCTGCGCGACCTGCTGGCCGGCGTCCTTGGCCTCGTCGAGCACCGGCTGCGCATGCTCCTTGGCCGCGTCGACGACACGGCTCGCAGCCTGGGCCTCCTTGTCGCTCGGCGGGATCAGCGAGGAGACCACGAGACCGAGCCCGAAGGCGACGAGCCCGGCAGCGAGCGGGCTCCCCTCGGCCCGGGACGTGAGGCCGTCGACGGCACCGCTCACGCTGTCGCCGGCCGAGGAGGTGGCGTCGCCCAGGGAGCTGCCGGCGTCGTGCGCCGATCCCATGAGCTTGTCCTTCGCGCCCGTGACCCGGCTCTTCGCGCCCTCGACGCGACGGTGGACCACGCGGCCGGGGCTGACCTTCTCGGCCAGCGCGTCGACGTCGCGGGAGAGGTTGCGCCTGCTCTCCTGCAGGTCCTGCTCGGTCAGCTGTTGCGGTTCGTGGCCCATGACACGTCCTCCTTGAGGTTCCTGCGGGTGGGGTCGATCGGGTTGCGGATGTCTCGCGCCTTGGCTCGGCCGAACAGCGCGAGGGCGATGGCGGCGAGCGTCCAGACGCCGAACACGATGAGCGCGGCCCAGGCCGTCTCCATCGCGTCGTCGAGCAGGTACATCACGAACAGCGACAGGAACAGCAGCGCGAACCAGCCGCTGACCGCTGCGCCACCGAAGGCGCCGCCGGCCTTGCCGGCCTTGGCGACCTCCTGGGTCACCTCGGCCTTCGCGAGCTCGAGCTCGGAGCGGACCATCGTGCTGAGGTCGTCGGCGATGTCACCGACGATCGCGCCGATCGAGCGCTCGTCGTCCTGGGGCTGCGCGGCACCGGGTGCGGGCTCGGTGCTCACGCCGTGACACCTCCGGTGCCGGCTGTGCCGACCGACGTCGGCGACGCCGTGTGCTGGCCGCTGGTGCCGGGCGACGCCTTCGCGCCGCGCGCGAGCCGTCCGGCGACCACACCGGCGGCTGCCGCGCCCAGGAGGAAGGTCCCGGGTCGGCGGCGTGCGAAGGAACGGACGTCGTCGAGGACGGCGGTCGGCTCCCGTCCGTCGAGGTGGCGGCCCAGGCCGCGCACCTGCGTGGCGAGCTGGTGGGCGAGCTCGGTGGCCGCGCCCTGCTGGTCGCTGGCGCCGGCCATCGACTCGAGCTCGTCACCGAGCTCCCCGAGTCGCGACGACAGGGCCTGCAGCTGGGTCCGGGACTGCTCCTGGACCTGCTGGCGGGCCTCGTCGACCAGGCTGGCGGCCTTGTCCTTGGCCTCGGCCGCCACGCTCGCGGCCTCGTCCTTGGCGGTGGAGGCCACGTGGGCGGCCTGGTCCTGGGCGGTGGACGCGGCCTGCTTCGCCTGGTCCGTCGTGCCACTGTGCGCGGTGTCCCCGGCGGGGTCGAGCGGGGGCAGTGGCGCCTGGTCGGTCCCGGGTTGGTCCAGGACCTCACCGATCGGCTCGGTGAGGCGGGTCTCGCGGGGGTCTGCGGAGCTCGGCTCCGAGGTCCAGTCATGCGGTTGGGTCATGAGGTCCTCCGTGGTGGGATGGTGACTCACCTCGTACCCGTGGGCCTGGGTCCGTAACGACGGGGCACGCGCGCAGGCCCTGCGGCAGGGTCCCTGCGCCCGCGCCAGGCCTGCCGGCACAGGCGTCGCGGACCGTCCCAGCCCGGCGCAGAAACCAGACCCGGACGTGCACCTGCGGCTCCCCGGTCGCACGACGCGGGAGGGCCGACGCCGTCCGTCGCCCTGCCTGGCGCGACGGGCGGCCGTCGGGCGATGATCGCCCTGATCCCTCCCGAGACAGGACCCTGTACCCATGGCAGCGAAGCCGAACGTCACCGACCTGGCCGTCGCGGAGAGGGCCGACCTACACGCCCTCGTCACGTCGCTGTCCCCCGAGGAGTGGCACCGGCCGTCGCTCTGCGAGGGCTGGACCGTGCGGGACGTGGTCGTCCACGTCGTCAGCTACGACGAACTCGGCTGGAGCGGCCTGCCCGGCGCGTTCCTGCGGGGCGGCCTGAGGGTCGATGCCGTGAACCAGCACGTGCTGGAGCGCTACGCGGACCTGACCGTCCCCGAGGTCGTCGGCCTCGTGGCGAGGTCGTCCAGGCCGCGCGGGCTGACGTCGGGCTTCGGCGGGGCCATCGCGCTCACCGACGGGCTCATCCACCAGCAGGACGTCCGCCGTGCGACCGGTCGGGTCCGCACCATCCCCGAGGACCGTCTGACGGTCGCCCTGGACTTCGCGCTCAGGGCCCCGACGCTGCCGGCGCGCGGCCACGCCCGGGGGCTCCGCCTCGTCACGACCGACCTCTCGTGGGAGCGCGGCGACGGCCGGGAGGTCCGCGGGCCGGGCGAGGCGCTCCTCATGGCCGTCGCGGGTCGGTCCCAGGCCCTCGGCGAGCTCGAGGGGGACGGCGTCGCCACCCTCGCACGTCGTCTGGGAGCGGTCTCCTAGACCGCGTCCCACCGAGACGCTCGTCGGGCGACCGCGTGGTCGGGATGACAGGATTTGAACCTGCGACCCTCCGCTCCCAAAGCGGATGCGCTACCAAGCTGCGCTACATCCCGATGCCCCCGCGCGGACGGCGCGGTGGGGCGAGGCACGAGTGTAGCCCCGTGGGGGCGGGGCTCAGGTCGCCGCGGGGCGTCCCTCGGGCTGCTCCTCCTCCGCGACGTGGCGCTGACGCGTGTTGAGGAAGTGCCGCTCGACGAGCAGGTAGAAGCCGTAGCAGATCACCATCACGACGGGGACCACGAGGAACGTCAGCACGAAGTACTGCGTGACGGTGCTGAGGCCGAGGGGCAGCAGCAGGAGGTTCGCCAGGCCGATCAGCGGGCTGTGGCACAGGTAGAGCGTGTAGGAGAACAGGCCGAGCCGCAGCAGCGGAGCGCTCGAGAGGAGCCGCAGCACCGCGGGACGGTCACCGCGCAGGTAGACGTGGCCGGCCCACACGAGCAGTGCCGCGACGGCGAGGCCCAGGGCCATCTCGGGCCAGTAGGTCGTCTTGTACAGCCAGTCGCGGTGGTTGATCTTCGCGCTGCGGGCGACGAAGAGCGCCACCGGCGCGGCGAGCAGGAGCGCCAGGCCCACCCAGCGGGCGACCTTGTCGGCGCCGGGCCTCAGGGTCAGCTGCGCGGCCCACATGCCCGCGGCGAACAGGCAGATGTACCAGGGGTGCATGAACTCGTAGCTGCCGCCGATCGCCAGCCAGCCGGTCCAGACCGCCGTCACCAGCACCACCAGCGACGGGGGCACCAGCCGGAACAGCGGCAGCAGCACGAGCGCCATGATGAAGTAGATCTGGAACTCGGCGGCGACGCTCCACAGCGGTCCGTTGATCTCGCCGAACCAGTCGCGGTCGAGGTTGTGCACCATCAGCAGGTGCGAGACCAGTCCCTCGGTCGTCACGGGGATCTTGGTGTCCCACTGGGTGTTGCGGGGCTCGCCCATGATCGGGACGAACCAGATGAGCACCAGTGCCATGAGCAGCGAGAAGTAGTACGGCGGGAGGATGCGCCGGCTGCGTCGCTTGACGAAGTCCCAGGTGCCGCGACGGAAGCGCAGACCATCGGGGTTCGTCGCCACGGGGAGCATGAGCAGGTAGCCCGACAGCACGATGAAGATGGCGACCCCGACGTAGCCGGAGCTGATCGCCCACGACCACGTCGGCATCGCACGGTACGCGTCGCCACGCTCGCCCGTGTAGAGGAACGTGTGGTACAGCACCACCGACAGGGCGGCCAGGCCACGCAGGCCGTCCAGGTACGGGAACTCGATGCGCTTGCTCACCGAGCCAGCCTAGGCACCCACCGGTCCCCCGGGGTCACCTGCCCTGTCGTGTCGCGCCGCTCACCCGAACCAGCTGATGTCGTCGGTCCCGTCGCCGTCGTAGTCGCCGACGACGGCCTGGTAGACGGCGCCGCCGTCGAACGAGCGCACCGACGTGACCTTGGGCGTACCCGTGCGCCGCAGCGTGGACCACTGCACCTCGCTGACCGAGCGGGGCCCGTACCAGAGCACCTCCGCGCCCGGCGTCGAGCGGTCGAAGTCGCCCGCGACCGGGACGCGACCGGCCGTGCGGGTCGCCGAGTCGACGGCGAAGGACGTGCGGGCGGCCGAGGAGCCCTTCCACCAGACCGTCGCCCGCGCCTGCCCCGGCACGTACCAGAGCAGGTCGTCGAACCCGTCGGCGTCGAAGTCGGCGACGGCCGGGGCCGTGGTGCCCGGCCCGGGGATGTCGCCCTGGCGGCGCGCCATCGTGCCGGCCGCCGCGTCCCAGGTCCACCGCTCGTCCGACGCCTTGCCGGGCACGTACCACCACAGCTCGTCGCCGGGGCGTCCGTCGACGTTCGCGACGATCGGGACGGCGGTCCGGTCCTGCGCGAGCGGGATCTTCTGCCAGCCGCCGGCCCGGGACAGCCACAGCTCGTCACGGCGGGCGTTCGGCTCGTAGTGGCGCTTGTTGCGCGGGTCGAGGAAGTCGTTGTGCGGGTCGGCGCCTGGCTGGTACCAGTAGACGTCGGTGTGACCGTCGCCGTCGAAGTCGCCGGAGACGGGCACGAACGCACCGGCCTGGCGCACCAGCGCCGCCGAGCCCGACTGCAGCGTCCGGGCCCCCTTGGCTCCGAGGCGTGCGGCGTCCGCCCGACCCCAGCCGCCGTAGTAGCCGACGTCGTCGATGCCGTCGTGGTTCAGGTCGGCGACGAACGGCACGAACGCGCCGCTCGCGTCCTGCTTGACGCGGGTGAAGGCGCCGTTGCCGCCGAACCACGTGCCACCCTCGCGACCGGGCGCGGCGGCGACGGCCCGCTGCCGAATCGAGACGCGCTTCGTGCGCGGGTCGACCGTGAACTCGGCGGTGCGCAGGGTCCGGCCACCGGTGCCGGTGCTGCCGCTGGCCGTCGGGTAGGCGTGGTACGCGAGCAGGTGGCGACCTCGGGCGTCGGTCAGGGCGTCCGCACCGCCCGGGCCGTACGAGCCGCGCGCCGACGTGAGCAGCCGGTTCGACCCGGGACGCGTGCAGGGCGCCGACGGACCGCGCTTGCACACCGCGTAGCCGGTCGCGTAGCGGGTGCTCGTGTACTCGTTGCCGGAGTAGAAGAGGACGTAGACGCCGTTCACCTTCGCCATGGACGGGTTCTCGACGACGCGACCCTCCCAGGAGCCGCGCGGGGTCGTGAGCAGCCGCACGGGCTTGGACCCCTTGAGGAAGCGCGTGCCGCTGGAGTCGAGCCGGCGCGACCAGAGGGTCGGCAGGTTGCCCTGCAGGTTGCCCTCCGTCTTGTAGAGCAGGTAGGAGCGGTTGTTCGCGGGGTCGGTGAACACCTCCGGGTCGATGACGCCGGCCGGGTCGCGGCGCGTGTCGGTGCGCACGATCGGCGAGGAGGAGACGGACGAGTAGAGGCCCGTCGCGACCGACGACGCTGCGCGGTAGATCGCGAAGCGGCCGTAGGAGGAGTAGCGGTCGGACACCTTCACGGCGCTGAACAGCACCCACCGTCCGCCCACGAAGTCGAAGCCGGGCGCCCACATCTCGCGCGGGTCGCAGCCCGAGCGGGTGCGGGGCGTCTCCGTGCACGACGCGTACGAGCCCCAGCGCGGTGCGTCGATCCCGTCGTTGAAGAAGCCGCGCCCCTCGCCGTCGCGCGTGCGGTTGCCGTCGGCGTACTGCGTGCGGGCCGTCCAGAGGCTGAGGTCGCCGGACCAGACGAAAGGCAGGTCGCTGCCGCCGTGGTTCGTCGACGTCGCGAGCACGTACGGACCGAGGGAGACCGCGCTCGGGTCGGGGTGCTGCTGTCCCTGCAGCGGCACCCCGGGCTTCAGCCAGTCGTTCGGCTTCTTCGGCGACGCGCCCGTGGCGGGGACCGCCGCGAGCACGAGGGCGGTCGCCACGGCGACCACGATCCGTCCAGTCCTCATGGAGTGACAGTAGGTCGCGTCCTGCCCTCGTGGGGACGAACCGGCCGATCCGTCCGCAGCCGCCGCTCGGTGCGTCGCCATGAGTCCGGCCACAGGCCCGGGGTTCGACGTGCGGAGGCGCCGATTCGGTTGAACAGTGAAGGAGATGGGCGCGGCCGACCGCCGCCGCCCGTACCCGATCCGAAGGAGAGAGATGACCACCGTCTTCGACCCGATCACCGTCGGCGCCTGGACGCTGCCGCAGCGCTTCGTCATGGCGCCGCTCACGCGCAACCGTGCGGAGGCAGGCGGCGTGCCCGGCGACCTCGCCGCCACGTACTACGGGCAGCGCGCCGGTGCCGGCCTGATCGTCACCGAGGGCACGCAGCCCTCGGCCGTGGGCCAGGGCTACCTCGACACGCCGGGTCTGCACTCGTCCGAGCAGGTCGCGGGCTGGCGCAAGGTCGCCGACGCCGTGCACGCGCGCGACGGCCGCATCGTCGCGCAGCTGATGCACGTGGGTCGCATCGCGCACCCCGACAACAAGGACGGACTCGAGACCGTCGCCCCGAGCGCCCTCACGGCCCCCGGGGAGATGGTGACGGCCGACGGGCAGAAGCCCCACGTCGAGCCGCGCGCCCTGGAGACGTCGGAGGTGCCCGGACTGGTCGAGGAGTTCGTGCAGGCAGCGCGCAACGCGGTCGAGGCCGGCCTCGACGGCGTGGAGGTGCACGGCGCGAACGGGTACGTCCTGCACCAGTTCCTCGCACCGTCGACGAACGAGCGCACCGACGAGTACGGCGGAAGCCCCGAGAACCGGGCACGCCTGACGATCGACGTCGTGCGGGCCGTGGCCGAGGCGATCGGGGCCGAGAAGGTCGGTCTGCGCATCTCCCCCGCGCACAACATCCAGGGCGTCCTCGAGACCGACCCCGACGACACCCGCGCCACCTACGAGGCGCTGGTCGACGGCATCGCCGACCTCGGCATCGCCTACCTGAGCATCCTCGGCGACCCCGAGGGCGAGCTGTTCCAGGACCTGCGCACGCGCTTCGGCGGCACGGTCGTCGCGAACACGGGCTTCTCGCAGGTGACCGACCTCGACGAGGTGAAGCACATCGTCGACGGCGGGCTCGCCGACCTGGTGGCCGTCGGCCGTCCGTTCCTCGCCAACCCCGACCTCGTCGAGCGCTGGCGCGACGGCACGGAGCTGAACGAGCCGAACCCGGACACCTTCTACGGCGGTGGCGCCGAGGGCTACACCGACTACCCGACCCGCGACGCGGCCTGACCGATGGCGCACGTCGTGGTGGTCGGGGCCGGGCTGTCCGGTGTCGTGTGCGCACGCGAGCTCGTCGCCCACGGGCACGAGGTCGTCGTCCGCGACACCGGGCGTCGTCCCGGGGGTCGCATGGCCCTGCGCCGCCACGACGGGCGCGTCGTCGACATCGGCGCGAGCTACTTCACCGTCCGTGACGACGCGTTCGCCGCCGTCGTGGACGACTGGGAGCTGCGCGGCCTCGCGCGACCCTGGACCGATCGGTTCACCGCTTGGACGCCCAGCGGTCGCGAGGTCAAGCCCGGCCCGCTGCGATGGGCCGCGCCCGACGGCCTGCGCAGCCTCGTGGAGGACCTCGCCGGACGGCTCGACGTGCGCAGCGCCGCCCCGGTGGGCCGTGTCGAGGTCGGTGCGGACGGCCCGAGCGTCGACGGCGAGCGGGCCGACGCGGTCGTGCTCGCCATGCCCGACCCCCAGGCACGACGTCTGCTCGAGCCGGGCACGCCGGCCCACGACGTTCTCGACGACCCCTACGAGCCGGCGCTCGCGCTGACGGCCGGGTGGGACGAGCGGACGTGGCCCGACGAGGACGGCATCTTCGTCGGCGACCACGCCGACCTGGCGTGGGTAGCCGACGACGGGCTGCGGCGCGGCGACCGCGCGCCGGTCCTCGTCGCGCACAGCACGGCAGGCCGGGCGGAGCAGCACCTCGACGACCCGGCGTCGGCCGCCGGACCGATGCTGGCCGCGCTGCGCGAGGTCGTCGAGGTCCCCGACACCGAGCCGAGCCTGGTGCACGTGCAGCGGTGGACCTTCTCGCGGCCCGCGCACGGGCACGACGCCACGTTCCACCTCGGGGACGACGGGGTCGGCGCGTGCGGCGACGCGTGGGGTCCGACGTCGTCGGTGGAGACGGCCTACGTGTCAGGCCGGGCGCTCGGGCTCGCCCTGGTGGAGCGCCTGGCCTGACACGGTCGGCGTCGGACTACCGCACGCGCACCGTCAGCGACGACGAGCGGCTCGGAGCGACGAGCTCGCTGCCGAGGTAGCGCACCTCGTAGCGATGCGTGCCCTTCGCGGTGGCCTTGAGCCGCACCGACGCGCGGCCCTTCCCGAGCGCGACGGTGGCGACGACCTTGCCGGCGCGTCGCACCTGCACGCGACCGGTCGGCACCACACCCGACGAGACGACGCGCGTCGCGAGCACGACGGTCTGGCCGCGACGCACCGACGTTGACGACGCCGACACCCGGGTGGTGGATGACGCGCGCGCGACCTCGACGGTGACGGGCGCGCTGGTGCTGGCGCCCGCGAGCGCGGACCCTGCGAAGCGCGCGGTCAGCGTGCGGCGTCCGGGCTCCAGGCCCGACAGGTCGAGCGTGGCCGACCCCGACTGCAGGGCGCCCGTCGCGACGACCTTCGCGCCGTCGAGCACCTCCACCTCGCCCGACGCGCTCGCGCCGGAGACCGTGACCTGCGCCGTCGTGCGCGTGCCGAACGCCCAGCCGCGCGCGACGTCGATCGTGGTGGTCGTGGCGAGCGCGTCCGCGAACGCGTCGGTCGCGCGGCCCAGACGCAGGAAGACGGTCTCCCCCGTCGCGTCCTTCAGGCCGTCGTTGTCGGTGACGCCGTAGAGCGATCCGTCGGCGGCGATCGTGAAGCCCTCGAGCTTCTCCTGGACCCAGCCGTTCGGGGCCTTGAGCGCGGGGAGCACGTCGATCGCGAGCTTCTTGCCGAGCACGGGCAGGTCGCCGTCGAGGCCGGTGAGGCCCTGCGCGCCCGAGGACACGTCGACCGTGTAGACGCGCTTGACGCGGGCGGACGGACCGTTCAGCTTGTCGCGCTCGACGACGGCGAGCGTGTCGCCGTCGACCGCGGTGACCTCCGAGAGACCCATCCAGTCACCGGCGCCCTGACGGGGCGCGTTCAGCCGGTAGCCGAACCAGTGCCAGGTCGCGTCGGCGACGTCGTACCGCCCGATCCGGGTGACGTCGGCGCCCTCGTACGGGTCGAGGTCGGCTGCCGACGGGTCCTTCCAGAGCGGACGCTGCAGGACCGTCCAGACGTGCTCACCTGTGGCGTCGTTCGTGGCCGTGACGCCCTCGAACCCCCACTTGCCGACGTGGGCCGCGACGTCCTGCGGCAGGGCCACCTTCTGCTGCACGACGCCGGCGGCGTCGGTGCGCACCAGCTGGTTGCCCGACCCGGTCGATCCCTCGGAGGCCAGCCAGAAACCGCCCTGCGGGCGCGCGAACAGCCCCTCGACGTCGAGCGTCAGCGGGCTGCCGCCCTCGGTGACGACGGTCTCGTCGGTGATGACGGCCGGCGTGCGGGAGACGTCGACGCCGAAGATCCGGCCCTTCGTGAGCACGCTGTCCGACGCCGCGTAGACGCGCTGGGGGTCCGTCGGGTCGCCGCTGAGCGCTCCGAGCGCGGACCAGCCGATCGGCGCGCCGTCGCGTCCGTCGACCGACTCGATCGTGGGGAACGCGGGAGCAGAGTCGCCCAGGCGGTAGAGGGCGACCGAGGAGCGGACGCCGGTGCTCGGGCTGTCCACCTCGCTGGAGACCGCGAGCAGCCCGCGCGACGAGATCGGCAGGATGCCCTCCGGCCCGTTCGTCGTCGGCAGCGCCTGCAGGTACCGCGGCTTGGCAGGGTCGCTCAGGTCGTAGACCGCCACGAAGTTCGAGCGCTCGGAGCCGACGAACGCGTACCGCGTGCCGTCGATCGTGGCGAGGGAGAGACCCTCCAGCTCGATGCCCTTCTTGCCGGCACGGTCCTCGTTGTGCAGACCCAGGCGCACCGCCTCGCGCTCGAGCGTGTTGCCGGAGTCCCAGGCCACCGCACCGGTGCGGGCGTCGAAGACCGTCCAGCCGCGCGTCCCGCCCTTCCAGTCGCCCTCGTTGGCCGTCGCGACGTGCTGGTCGTCGACCCACCCGATCGCGTCGGGCTCGCGCGGCACGTCGGTGATCGAGCCGGTCTGGTCGATCTGGCCGTCCTTCTTCGTGTCGATGCCGCTCACCGTCGAGCGACCGGCGCTGAACACCTTCGTGACGGAGGCGCTCGCGAGGTCGACCAGCGCGACCGCGTTGTTCTCCTGCAGCGTCACGGCCGCCTGGCCGGCGCCGTTGATGCTGACGTACTCCGGCTCCGGGTCGGTCGGCGCGACCACGCCCGCCTCGGTGAACGGCGGCAGCGCGGACCCGTCGGCCTGCGTCAGCGGCACCTTCGTGGCGGACCAGTCGGCGACCGGCCCGGAGAGGTCGAGCACCTGCAGGAAGCCGGCGGGCAGCTGCGGCAGGTCACCCTTGCTGCCACCGCTCGGCTTGAACTCCTCGTCGCGCTCGTTCTCGATCGCGACGATCCCGCGGTTCCCGGAGACGTCGATCGAGTCGGGCTGGCCCCCGAGGTCGATGCTGCGCACCCGCTTGGCGTCGGCGAGCCGGACGACGTCGAGCCGGCCGCTCGGCTGCGTGAACGACTCGCTCGTGTTGACGACCACGAGCACGTAGGCACCGTGCACCGCCACCGACGTCGGCTCGTCCTCGGCGTCGCCGAGCTGGGCGAGCGACAGCGAGCCCGCCCCCCGCGGGTCGCTCGCGTCGCTGATGTCGAGGAAGCCGATGCGCTTGCCGACGGCGTCGGTGTAGACGAGCGTGTCGCCGTCGTCGGAGACGTCGGAGATCTCCGCGACCGTCTCCGACGACGACGGCAGGTCGGCGGGCAGGTTCTTGTAGACGGGGTAGGTCGCCGTGCGCGTGAAGGCACGGTCCGGCTCGGCGGCGACGGAGGGCGACGTGGCCGCGGGGACGGCCAGGGCCACGGCGGACGCCGCGAGGGCGGTGACCACGGTGACGGGACGACGAAGGTTCACAGGTGCTCCTGGTCGGGGGGAGGAGGATCGAGCGAAGACTGTCGGCGTCCGCGGAACGGACCTCGTCGCCGCGGTGAACGGCGCACGAACCTAGGCTGGCGGGGTGGAGGCGCTGCTGGAGCTGGTGCGGACCCGTCAGCCGGCGTGCGGGCGCGTGCGGGTGGTCGCCGTCGACGGGCCCAGCGGGGCCGGCAAGTCCTCGCTCGCCGACGCGCTCGCCGACCGCACCGACGCCGTGGTCGTGCGCACCGACGAGTTCGTGCCCGGATGGACGGGGCTGGCGCAGATGCCGCCGGCGCTCGCGGACGGTCTGCTCGCGCCGCTCGCCCGCGACGAGACCGCCTGGCCACCGCGGTGGAGCTGGGTGCGGGACACCTGGGTGCGTGCCCTGCCCGTGGAGCCCGTGCCCCTGCTCGTGCTCGACGGGTGCGGCAGCGGGTCGAGGGTGCTGCGCCCGTTCCTCAGCGTGCTCGTCTGGGTCGAGGCCGACGTCGCGACACGTCAGCGGCGCGCGTTGTCGCGCGACGGCGACACCTACGCGCCGTGGTGGGACGTCTGGGCCGCCCAGGAGCGCCGACTCTTCGCCGCCGAGGGAACCCGCGCCGCCGCCGACCTGGTGGTCCGCACCGACGACCCGGCGGCGAGGTCGCTCAGCTGAACCAGCCGCCCACGGCGGCCGGCAGCTTCGCGGCGAGCTGCTCGAGGTCGGTGGCCATGTCGGTCACGGCCATCTTGGGCCCGAGGTGCCCGCAGCGTGAGCGCGTACGCCTGGTTCATCGCGGTCGGTAGTGGATGTGGTCGAGGCGGGTGTGGTGAATCTCGACGAACTGGATGGTGCGGTCTCGGCGGGCAGGGTGCGGGTGGGCAGGTGCCAGTGGGCGTTGCCGTCCTGGTCGTGGCTGACGGTGAGTGCTCCTCGGGTCTTGAGTCCGTGGTGGGGTGGGCAGCGGTGGTGCAGGTTCGCGGCTTCGGTGGGTCCACGCTGCTGGC
>NZ_LUNF01000044.1:0-7649 GCF_001626145.1 Aeromicrobium sp. REDSEA-S32_B7 | reverse complement strand
GGCCACGGCGCTGTCGAGGAACGGGGCGAGGTCGGTGCCGACGTCGGCGAGCTCGGCGCGGCGTCGAGCCGCGAAGCGCTCGAGCTCGTCGGCCACGGCGTCTCGGAACTCGACAAGATCGGCGGCTACCACGTCGCGGACGATACCGTTGGCCCGTGACCGACGCCCCCGCGCCCGTGCCCTCCCACTCGATCGTGGAGGACCTCCGCGACCAGCGTCCCTGCGTCTCCTTCGAGTTCTTCCCGCCCAAGGACGACGCGGGGGAGGAGGTCCTGTGGCGCACCATCGCCGACCTCGAGCCGCTGCGTCCGTCGTTCGTCTCCGTGACCTACGGCGCCGGCGGGACGAGCCAGGACCGCACGGTCCGGGTGACGTCGCGCATCGCGGAGGAGTCGCGGATCCGCGCCGTCGGGCACCTGACCCTGGTCGGGCAGAGCCGCTCGGAGATCGAGGCGGTCCTCAAGCAGTACGCGGCGTCCGGCATCCGCCACGTCCTGGCCCTGCGCGGCGACCCCAAGGGCGGGCCCCGGGCGCCGTGGGAGACCCACCCGGAGGGCATGGACCACGCGGTCGAGCTCGTCGAGCTGGCCCGTGACCTGGGCGACTTCACGGTCGGCGTCGCGGCGTTCCCCGAGGGCCACCCCGACGCCGGCGGACTCGAGCCCGACGCGGACGTGCTCGTCGCGAAGCACCGGGCGGGCGCGGAGTTCGCGATCACCCAGCTGTTCTTCCGCGCGCAGGACTATGTCGATCTCGTCGAGCGGGTCCGGTCCCGCGGGAGCGACCTGCCGATCGTCCCCGGCATCATGCCGATCCTGAACTTCTCGCAGGTCGCCCGCATGGCCGAGCTGTCGGGGGCAGAGATCCCGCGTGAGGTCCTCGACGTCGTCGAGCCGGTGCAGGACGATCCTGCGGCGGTGCGTGCGCGTGGCATCGAGCTGGCCACCCAGCTGTGTCGCGACCTGCTCGCCCAGGGCGCGCCCGGCCTGCACTTCATCACGCTGAACCGCTCCAAGGCCACGCGCGAGATCTTCGAGACGCTACGGGGCGAGGGCCTGGTCTGACCCGCACTCCCGCTCAGGCGGGGGTGGCCGGACGACGCGGCACGGCGCCGAGCCGTTCGGCGATCGCCTCGGTGGCGAGACCGATCGCCTCCAGCGAGGGTCCCGGGTGCGCGTGCGCGCCGGCCATCACGACGCCGGGGGGCAGCGTCGGGCCCGGGCGCTGCAGCACCGTGCGCCAGCCTCGCCACTGCCAGCCCCAGTGACCCAGGCGCACGAGGTCGGCCGGGGCGAGGTCGTGGCGCTCCACCACCCGGTCGCGCAGGTCGATGCCGACGCGCACGAGCGCGATCAGCGGGTCCTCGGCCTTGTGGTGCGCGATCGTCCAGCAGCCGGGAGAGCCCTCCCAGAGATGCAGCGGCGGGTCGGCGTGCACCGCGACGTCGCGGGCGAGGTCGGGCGTCGGGGCGTCCGGCGACAGCCGGACGAGTGCCCGGTGGGCCGGGATGCGCGGCAGCAGCGCCGGCTCGGGGAGTCCGTCGGGCCAGGTCGGCGCGCACCACGCCACGACGTCGGCCGCCACCACCCCGTCGTCGGTGCGGACGCCGGTGACGCCGGACGTGTCGCGCTCGACGCCCCACGCAGAGCACCCGAGGCGCACGTCGACGCGACGTTCCTCGAGCCGCCGGGCGAGGGCGTCGGCGAGCGCCGGCATGCCGCCCTCGACCTCCCATCGCCCGAAGTTCCGCTCGACCTGGTGGCGTACCGCCGTGGCAGCGGGCACGGCGCGCGGGTCGTCGCCGGCGAGCACGACGTCGTCGAGCACCATGCGACGCACCCGGTCGTCGTCGAAGGTCCGCGCGACCTCGCGGCTCAGGGGACGGCGCGCGTGGAGGGCGCGACGGGTCGCCCGGTCGAGCGAGTCGGCGCTGGGCACCTGGTTGAGCAGCCGTCGTCGGACGGCGTGAACGTGTCGAGGTCGAGCTGCCACAGCCCGTCGCCCGCCTGGTGCCCGCGCAGACGTCCGCCGAGCCGGTCGCCTGCCTCGAGCAGCACCACCTCGTGCCGCAGCTTCGCGAGCCGTGCCGCGAGGGACGTGCCGGCGAATCCTCCGCCCACCACCACGACGCGCGCCATGGGCCGACCCTAGCGAGCGGCGGCGAGGGCCGGGAGCGTCCGGTCCCGCGGCCACGCTGTGACACAGTGACGCCATGCGTCCCGTGCGTCAGGAGATCATGTGGCAGGCCGTCCTCGACGCGGTCGAGGCCCTCGAGCGCAGCGGTCCGCTCGACGTCCTCGACGTCGGCGGCGGCACGGGCGGCGACGCGGTGCGACTGGCGGCGCTCGGGCACCGGGTCACGGTCGTCGACCCGAGTCCCGACGCGCTGGCGTCGCTGGACCGTCGCGCCGCCGAGGCAGGCCTGCAGGACCAGGTCGTGGGCGTGCTGGGCGACCGTCCGCCCTCGCGCAGGCCCGCGTCGAGGGCTGGGACCTGCGCGCGCACGGTCCGCGGCGCTACGTGCCCGAGGAGCTGCACGAGCAGCTCGCGGCGGCCGGCTTCACGGTGCTGGCGCACGCGGGTCTGCGCACCTTCGCCGACCTCGTGCCGAGCGCCGTCGTGGACACGGAACCGGGAGCACGCGAACGCTTGTACGCTCTGGAGCGTCTGGTCCGGACGTCCAGCGAGTTCTCAGGGATCTCGGCTGGTCTGCACACCATCGCCCGCCTAGACTTGATCTAGACCCACCACCAGGAGGCCTCCGGTGCCACTCTCCGACGAAGAAGCCCGCCTGCTCCAGCAGCTCGAGCAGTCTCTCGCGGCCGAGGATCCCGACTTCGCGTCGACCCTCCGGGGCTCCAAGCAGGCCGCGCGCAACCGCAAGGTCGCCGTGCTGTCCGGTCTGGGTCTCGTCGTCGGCCTCGGCATCCTGTTCGCCGGTGCGGTCTCCGCGCTGACCTGGCTCGGTGTGCTCGGCTTCGTCGTCATGCTCGCCGGCGGCTACTTCTTCGTCACCGCGTGGCGCCACGGCCTGACGGCCGCGCCCGACGCCGGCCCGACGCGCTCCTCCGGTCCCAAGGGCCCGAAGCAGTCCGGCTCGTTCGTCGACCGCATGGAGGAGCGCTGGCAGCGTCGCCAGGACGGCGACGACCGCTGACCCTCCTGCGGACCTCCTGAGGTCCGCCCCCCACCTCCCCACACCGGGTTCCGCACCAGCGGGACCCGGTGTCGTCATGTCCGGCCCCTGCACGCGTCGGCGGCCCCCACTCAGCGGGGGAGCGGACGGGAGCGGACGCGCATCCGCTCCACTTCGCCCCACCTCGGCGCCCGCCGGGTCGCTGCGCGCTGCAACGACGGGCCAGCACGCCGCTCACGGCGCGCTGCGGCGCGTCGCGAAACTGCCGGAATTTCCGCTGTGTCGCGTTGACGGTGGGGAAAGGTGGGGTAGGGTGGTGCGAAATGGAGCACACGGGGATCCCCGCACGACGGTGGAGGGCCCGACGCGGGAGACGAGGTGAGGGGAGGTGGGCATCGATGCGGACAACTTCTTCGGCACCTACACGCCCCGCCTCGACGACAAGTCGCGCCTGTTCCTGCCCGCCAAGTTCCGCCCGCGGCTCGAGGGCGGCATCGTGCTGACCCGCGGGCAGGAGAACTGCATCTACGGATGGACGACCGAGGCCTTCGGCGCGTTCACCGACCGCATCCGCGAGACGCCGTTCACCAACCGCGAGGCCCGCAACTTCGTGCGCATGCTCTACTCGGGCGCCTCCTCGGAGGTCCCCGACAAGCAGGGCCGCATCTCCATCCCGCCGGTGCTGCGCACCTGGGCCGGGCTCGAGCGCGACGTCGCCGTCGTTGGCGCGATGGACCGCATCGAGATCTGGGACGCCCGCCGCTGGGACGAGTACTCCGCCGGCCAGGAGGAGCAGTTCTCCGACATGTCCGACGAGGTGATGCCCGGCATCTTCTGAGCCCGCGAGGTCCGACCTCCGCCTGTCCGGTCCTGGCATCACTTCCCCGGTGCCAGAGCCGTACGGACGGGGATCAGGCCGCACGGTCACCCCCCGCACCACCGTCCACCCCCCAGCCCGCTCCCACGGAGCCCCGAGCACCCGAGGAGGTGCGATGCACCAGCCCCGACGCGTCCGGCATGAGCTCGCCGACGCCGCCGTCCTGATGGCGTTCTCCGCCGGCGTCTCCGTCGCCCTCGCGCTGCTCATCGGGCTCGCCGTCACCCTCGTGGCCGGTGCCGCGTGACGCAGGACGACGGGGTGGGCACCCCGGACGCCCGGCACGTGCCGGTCCTGCTCGACCGGTGCCTCGAGCTGCTCGAACCTGCCCTGACCGCGCCCGGCGAGCGCCGCCGCGTCGTCGTCGACGCGACCCTCGGCCTCGGCGGGCACACCGAGGCGATGCTCCAGCGCTTCCCCGACGTGCACGTCGTCGGCGTCGACCGCGACACCGAGGCCCTGGCCCGTGCCCAGGCGCGCCTGGAGCCCTTCGGCGACCGCGTCACCTACGCCCACGCCGTCTACGACGAGCTGCCCGACGTCCTCGCCGACGCCGGGCTGCGGCGCGTCGACGGGGTGCTCTTCGACCTCGGGGTCTCCTCGATGCAGCTCGACCTCGCCGACCGCGGTTTCGCCTACGCACAGGACGCACCGCTCGACATGCGCATGACCCCCGGCGTCGGGCCCACGGCCGCCGACGTGCTGAACACCTACCCGGCCGACCGGCTCGCGCGCGTCCTGCGCGTGCACGGCGAGGAGAAGTTCGCCCGCCGGATCGCCGACGCCGTCGTCGCCGCCCGCGAGACCGAGCCCTTCACCCGCAGCGCCCGCCTGGTCGAGCTCGTCCGCGACAGCATCCCCGCCGCCGCCCGCCGCACCGGGGGACACCCGGCCAAGCGGACCTTCCAGGCGCTGCGCATCGAGGTCAACGACGAGCTCGCCGTGTACGCCCGCGCGCTGCCCGCCGCACTCGACGCCCTCGCCGTCGGCGGCCGCGTCGTCGTCCTCTCCTACCACTCGCTCGAGGACCGCATCACCAAGCGGACCCTCGCCGACGTGACCACCCTCGACGTGCCCCACGGGCTGCCCGTCGTACCCGCCGGCCTCGAGCCGCGCTTCAGACTCCTCCCCCGCGGCGCCGAGCAGGCGAGCGAGGCCGAGGCCGCCGACAACCCCCGCGCCCGGTCCGTCCGGCTGCGCGCCGTCGAGAGGGTCGCCGCATGAGCACCATGCACGCCGCGCGTCCGCGCCAGAGGACGGCCCGTCAGGCCCGTCCGACCACCCTCCCGCTGCGGCTCGTCGCCCCCGTGCGCAGCCGCGCCGGCCGGGCTCCCTTCGTGGTCGTCGTGCTCACCGTGCTCGGCATCGGCCTCGTCGGACTGATCCTCCTCAGCACCGTCCTGCAGGCCCAGGCCTTCGAGATCGCCCGGCTGCAGTCGAAGGCCGACGCCCTGACGGTGCAGGAGCAGGACCTGCGCCGCGAGGTCGAGCGGCTCCAGGCGCCCGCCGACCTCGCGCAGCGCGCCGTCCAGCTCGGCATGGTGCCCAACACCAACCCCGTCTTCCTCCGCTCGAGCGACGGCAAGGTCGTCGGCGACCCCGTGCCCGCCGAGCCCCGCAGCAACGTCGAGAGGGTCGATCGATGAAGCGTCAGCGTCTCTCCCGCACCCGGCTGCGGGTCAGCCTCCTGCTCGTCGTCAGCCTGTTCATGCTCTTCGGCGTCCGGCTCTTCTGGATCCAGGGCCTCGACGCCCAGGCCTACGCGGCCATGGCGCGCAACGCCAGCACCCAGCCTGTCACCGTGCCTGCGCCACGCGGCGACATCCTCGACCGCAACGGCGAGGTCATCGCGACCAGCGTCGACTCGCTCACCCTCACCGCCGACCCGACGCTGACGACGAAGAAGGCCCCGCAGATCGCGCGGATCCTCGTCTCGAGCCTCGGCGAGGACCGCGTCGACTACTTCGACCTCATCGAGAAGCTGCGCACCCCCGACACCCGGTTCGTCGTCCTCGAGAAGAACCTCCCCGCCGCCAAGGGCCAGAAGGCGCTCCAGGCGCTCCGCAAGGCCGGCGCGGCGGGCGTCTTCAGCCAGAAGACCACCATGCGCACCTACCCCGGCGGGCGGCTCGCCGCCAACCTCGTCGGCTACATGAGCCAGACCAAGGACTCCGACACGCCCGTCGGCGTGCAGGGCATCGAGCGCCAGTACGACGCGCTCCTCACCGGCAAGGACGGCTCCGCCACCTACGAGGTGTCGCCGACCGGGCAGCGGATCCCCATGGCCGACAGCACCGTCGTGCCGATGAAGCCCGGCCAGGACGTCCAGACCACCATCGACCGCGACCTGCAGTGGTACGCCGACCAGCGCCTCGCCGACGCCGTGCGCTCCGCGGGGGCCGACTGGGGCCTGGCCATCACCATGGACGTGCGCACCGGCCAGGTCGTCCAGCTCTCGCAGGCGCCCACCTTCGACCCCGGCTCGAAGGCCACCATGCAGGACTCCAACACCGTCTCGCGGTTCGTGCAGACGGTCTACGAGCCCGGCTCCGTGCTCAAGACCATCACCATGGCCGCGCTCGCCGACCAGGGCAAGATCACGCCGGACACGCAGATCAGCGTCCCCGGCAAGATGGTCATCGACAAGTTCCCCATCGGCGACTACTGGCAGCACGGCACGCTCAACCTCACCGCCGCCGGCGTCATCGCCAAGTCCTCGAACCTCGGCACCATCGTCGCCGCGCAGCAGATGAGCAACCAGACGATGCACGACTACCTGCGCAAGTTCGGCTTCGGCGTCGGCTCCGGCGTCCAGCTGCCCGGCGAGTCGCGAGGCATCCTCGCCCCCGCCGCCAGCTGGACCAAGGCCAACCACGCCACCATCTCCTTCGGCCAGGGCATCTCCGTCACGGCGCTGCAGGTCGTGCGCGCCGTCGGCGCCATCGCCAACGGCGGCGTCATGGTCGACCCGTCGGTCGTCAGCGGGTTCGTCGACGCCGACGGCCACCGCACCGACGCCAAGGAGGTGCCCTCCCGACGGGTCGTCTCCAAGAAGGCCGCCGCCGAGGTCACCCGCATGATGGAGGCCGTCACCGCCGACGACGGCACCGCGCCCGCCGCGCAGATCCCCGGCTACCGCGTCGCCGGCAAGACCGGCACCGCCTGGCGGGTCAACCCCGTCACCGGACGCTACGTCCGCGGCCAGAACACCGTCTCCTTCATCGGCTTCGCCCCCGCCGACGAGCCCCGCTTCATCACCTACGTCGTGCTCGACAAGCCCTTCGCCAACGCCGGAGGCGGCTCGACCGCCGCCCCCGTCTTCCACGACATCATGTCGATGGCCCTCGAGCGCTTCGGCGTCGCGCCCACCGGGTCGCGCTCGCCGAAGGTGGCGCAGGAATGGTAGCCGGGCGCGCTCGTTCCTCGCGCTGCAGCACGGCTCGCTCGCTGGCGCTCGCTCACCGCGGACCGGCTCGGCTTCGCTCGCTGGCGCTCGCTCGCCGCTGAAGCGAGTTCGCGGTTCGGTTGGCGTGGCTTGCACACGGTGGGGCTGGAACGGGTTCCGGGGCGGGGTGAGGGGATGGCGCGGAGTCGCTACGTTGGACCGGTGACCGACAGCGAGGACCTCCCGACGAC
>NZ_LUNF01000043.1:0-8046 GCF_001626145.1 Aeromicrobium sp. REDSEA-S32_B7 | reverse complement strand
GCCGGGCCGGCGCCGACGACGGCCACCCGCTTGGCGCGCTGCGTCGGGAGCAGCACCAGCTCGGTCTCGTGACCCGCGCGCGGGTTGAGCATGCAGCTGGCGCGCTGGTTCTTGAACGTGTGGTCGAGGCAGGCCTGGTTGCACGCGATGCAGGTGATGATCTCGTCGCTGCGCCGCTCGGCCGCCTTCGCGACGAAGTCGGGGTCGGCGAGCAACGGTCGGGCCATCGAGACGAGGTCGGCCTGGCCGGAGGCGATGATGCCCTCCGCGACCTCGGGGGTGTTGATCCGGTTGGAGGCGACGACCGGCACGGGGGTGCCGTTCTCGTGCAGGGCCTCGCGCAGCCGTGCGGTGTACGACACGAACGCCGCGCGGGGCACCGACGTGACGATGGTGGGCACCCGCGCCTCGTGCCAGCCGATGCCGGTGTTGATGATCGAGACACCGGCCTGCTGCAGCGTGAGCGCGAGCTCGACGGTCTCGTCCCAGGACTGCGCGTCGTCGACGAGGTCGAGCAGGCTCTGGCGGTACATGACGATGAAGTCCTCACCGACCAGCTCGCGGGTGCGCCGCACGATCTCCACGGGGAAGCGCATCCGCTTCTCGGCGGTGCCGCCCCACGCGTCGTCGCGGGTGTTCGTGCGGGCCGTGATCATCTGGTTGATGAGGTAGCCCTCGGAGCCCATGATCTCGACGCCGTCGTAGCCGCCGCGCTTCGCCAGGGCCGCGGCCTTCGCGAAGTCGGTGGCCGTGCGGTCGATCTCCCTCGCCGAGAACGCGCGCGGCCGGAACGGGCTGATCGGGCTCTTGCGCCGCGACGCGCTCTTCACGAACGGGTGGTAGCCGTACCGTCCGGCGTGCAGGACCTGCATCGCGATCTTGCCGTCGTGCTCGTGCACGGCGTCGGTGACCACGCGGTGGGCGTCGGCGAACGAGCGGTTGTTCATGGTGCCGCCGAACGGCAGCAGCCAGCCGGTGCGGTTGGGTGAGAAGCCGCCGGTGACCGACAGGGCGACGCCACCCTTGGCGCGCTCGGCGAAGTAGGCGGCGAGCTTCGGCAGGTCCTTGCGCCGGTCCTCGAGCTTGCTGTGGATCGAGCCCATGACCACCCGGTTGCGCAGCGTCGTGTGACCGAGGTCGAGCGGCGTCAGCAGGTGCGGGTAGTCCGGGTGGCCAGGCTGGGAGAACTGATGGGTGAACGGGCTGCTCATACTGGTCCTGTGATCTCGAGAGTCTCGGCGTGGGTGCTGGTCGTGGCGGGCGTGTTCAACGTGGTCATCTGGCCGCGGTTCGCGAAGGCGATCGTCGACGACGACAGGGCGTGGTCGGGCGAGGCGTGGAGCAGCGCCCCGACGTCGTTCCTGTGGGTGCACGCCGTGCTCATCGCCACGGCGATGACGCTCGGGATCTGCGTGCTCGTCATCGGGGTGCGCGCCCTTCGAGGCGCTCGAGGATCTCGTCGCACCAGCTGAGCGCCGTCTGCTCGCCGATGATGCCGCCCCGCAGCACGAGCCAGGGGCCGACGTCGGCGGGGTCGAGCGAGTCGGGGTCGGGGTAGAAGCGCTCGGCGCTCGTCTCGTAGTAGGCGAGCCGCTCGGCGTGGTGGGCCCGCTTGCGGCGCACGTCGGCGAGGATCGCCTCGCGGTCGCCGTGCTCGAGCGCGCGCAGCTTCACCGCGAAGCTGGAGCGCAGCGGCTCGGGTGCCGAGGGCTCGGTGGTGAACCGCGCCAGCTCGGATCGACCGGCCTCGGTCAGGGCGTAGACCTTCTTGTCGGGCCGACCGTCCTGGGTCACGGTCTGCGACGTCACGAGCGCGTCGGCCTCCATGCGGCCGAGCACCTTGTAGATCTGCTGGTGGCTGGCCTTCCAGAAGTTGCCGATGGAGGCGTCGAAGCGGCGGGCGAGCTCGTAGCCCGTGCCGGAGCGCTCCGCGAGGGACACGAGGATCGCGTGCTCCAGGGCCATGCGTCCGAGGGTACATATGCAACCAGTTGCACAGCAACCGTGGCGCCTACGCTGACGTCATGTCGATCTTCGCCGTGACCTACACCTACGGAGCCCCCGAGGACCAGCTCGCGACGCTGCGCGCCGAGCACCGGGACTACCTCGCCCACCTGCCCGAGCTGCTCGTGAGCGGTCCGGCGTCGAGCAGCCGCGAGGCGCTGCTTGTCTTCCGCGCCGACACGCGCGAGCAGGTCGAGTCGCTCGTGGCCGCCGACCCGTTCGTGTCCGCCGGCTTCGTCGCCCAGCACGTGGTGCGCGACTGGAAGCCGATCCTCGGTCCACTGAGCGGGCACTTCGACTCCTGACAGGAGGCGCGCCGTACGATCTCGGCATGCGCCTGACCCCCCTCGCGGCCGCTGCTGCCACGCTCGCCCTGGCCACCGCCTGCGCCCCCGCGGACGAGTCGTCCTCGTCCGACAGCTCCTCCTCGGTCTCCCTCGACCAGTGCAAGCCTGCCGACCTCGAGCTCCACAAGGCCGGCACGCTGACCATCGCGACCGACTCGCCGGCCTACGAGCCGTGGTTCACCGACGACGACCCGACGAACGGCAAGGGCTACGAGGGTGCCGTCGCCCGGGCGGTGGCCGAGAAGCTCGGCTTCGCGCCCGAGAAGGTCACCTGGGTCACCCAGGGATTCAACGAGGCGATCAAGCCCGGCGCGAAGTCGTTCGACTTCGACATCAACCAGTTCTCCATCACGAGCGAGCGCGAGAAGGTCGTCGACTTCTCCAGCCCGTACTACAAGGCCAAGCAGGGTGTCATCACCCTCGCCGACTCGACGTACGCCGACGTCACGAGCCTCGCGGGCCTCAAGGACGCCAAGGTCGGTGCCCAGGTCGGCACGACCTCGCTGGAGGCCACGCAGCAGCTCGGGCTCACGACCGACCCGCTCGTCTACGACGACACCACGAAGGCCGCCCAGGCCCTGCAGAACGGGCAGGTCGACGCGATCATCGCCGACGTGCCGTCGGCGTTCTACCTCGTCGCCGCCGAGCTCGACGGCGCGAAGCTCGTCGGGCAGTTCGAGCCGCGCACGGGCGAGTCCGAGGAGTTCGGCCTGCTGCTCGACAAGGACTCGGCGCTCACCCCGTGCGTCAGCGCCGCCGTCGACGCGCTGAAGGACGACGGCACGCTCGAGAAGCTGCAGCAGCAGTGGCTGTCGGACGCCGTCGACGTGCCCGAGCTGAGCCAGTCCTGAGCACCCACCAGCCGAGCGAGCGTCAGCAGGCCCGGGAGCGGTATCGCCGCTCCCGGGCGCTGCGGCGCGGTTCGGTCGCCGCGGTCTCGACGGTCGTGGTCCTCGGACTGCTCCTGCTCGGCGTCGTCAGCTCACCCGGTTGGGACCGGGTCCAGCGCACCTTCTTCGACTGGCAGGACGCGAAGGACTCGGTCGGCCCGATCACCGAGGCGTTCTGGCTGAACGTCCGGTTGTTCGTGGTGTGCGAGGTGTTCATCCTCGTCGTCGCGCTGGTGGTCGCCGTGGTGCGCGTGGTGCCGTCGCCGGCGATGGCGCCGCTGCGCCTGCTGGCGACGATCTACACCGACGTCTTCCGAGGCACGCCGACGCTGCTCGTCGTCCTGCTGGTCGGGTTCGGCGTCCCGGCCCTCGACCTCGCGGGAGCCCCGACCAGCCTGTTCTGGCTCGGCGTCATCGCCCTGACCCTCAGCTACGGCGCGTACGTCGCCGAGGTGATCCGCGCCGGCATCCTGTCCGTGCACCCCACGCAGTGGGCCAGCGGACGCGCGCTCGGCCTGTCGTACGGGCGCACCCTGCGCCACGTGGTGCTCCCGCAAGCCCTGCGCCGGGTGACGCCGCCGCTGCTCAACGACTTCGTGTCGCTGCAGAAGGACACCGCGCTGCTCTCGGTCATCGGCCTGGTGGAGGCGCTGCGGCAGGCCAACATCATCTCCAACCGCGACTTCGTGTTCACACCGCTCGTGGTCGCCGCGGTGCTGTTCATCGCCGCGACCATCGTCCTGGCCCGACTGGCGGACTGGCTCACCGTCCGCAGCATGCGCCGCGAGGCAGGAGGGCTCTGATGCTCAGGATCGAGCAGCTGCGCAAGAGCTACCACGGCACCGAGGTGCTGCGCGGCATCGACCTCACGGTCGAGCCCGGGCAGGTGGTCTGCCTCATCGGCGCCTCCGGCAGCGGCAAGTCGACGCTGCTGCGCTGCCTCAACCTGCTGGAGACCGTCGACGACGGCACGGTCTGGCTGGCCGACGAGTCGGGCGCCGAGCAGGACGTGACCGACCCGCGGGTCGACGTCGACGGGGTGCGACGCCGCGTGGGCATCGTGTTCCAGGCCTACAACCTCTTCCCGCACCTGAGCGTGCTGCAGAACCTCGTGCTCGCGCCGACCCGTGCGGCGGGGGTCTCGCGGCAGGCCGCGCGCGAGCGGGCGCTCGCGCTGCTGGAGCGGGTGGGTCTCGCCGACAAGGCGAGCGCCTACCCCGACTCCCTCTCCGGCGGCCAGCAGCAGCGGGTCGCGCTCGCCCGCGCGCTCGCGATGGACCCGGAGGTGCTGCTGCTCGACGAGATCACGTCGGCCCTCGACCCGTTGCTGGTGGGCGAGGTGCTCGACGTCGTCAAGGGCCTGCGCGCCGACGGCATCGCGGTCGTCATGGCGACGCACGAGATGGCGTTCGCCCGCGAGGCCAGCGACGTCGTCGCCTTCCTCGCCGACGGCGAGATCGTCGAGATCGGGCCGCCGGAGCAGCTGTTCGACGCCCCGCAGGACCCGCGCACCGCAGCCTTCCTGGCGCGGTTCCGCGACTAGCCTGACGGCATGGACGACCTCGAGGACCTGCTCGGCGCGGGCGCGTACGGCTACTTCGCGGGAGGTGCGGGCGACGAGCTCACGCTGCGCGCCAACGAGACCAGCTGGAGCGACGTGCGGCTCGCGCCGAAGGTGCTGGTCGACGTCGGCGAGCGCGACCTCTCGGTCGAGCTGCTCGGCCGACGTCGCGCGCACCCACTCGTCGTCGCCCCGATGGCCTACCAGCGGCACGCCCACGAGGACGCGGAGCGCGGCACCGCGCAGGCCGCCGCGGCCACGGGTTCGACGTTCGTGCTGTCGTCGCAGACCACCACGGCGCCGCGCGACGTGGCCGAGGTGGCGGGCCCCGACCGTTGGTTCCAGCTGTACGTGTTCAAGGACCGGCAGGTCTCGCTCGACCTCGTCGCCGAGGCGCGGGAGTCCGGCTACGAGGCGCTCGTGCTCACCGTCGACTTCCCGGTGGCCGGCTGGCGCGAGCGCGACAAGCGCACCGGGTTCAGCGTCACCCACCCGATCGCGCTCAACCCGGGCGGGACCCCGCTGACGACCGAGCAGATCTTCGCCATGCACGACCCGACGCTCACCTGGGACGACGTGCACGCCTTCGCCGAGGCGGCCGGCATGCCGCTGCTGCTCAAAGGCATCCTGCGCCCCGACGACGCGGAGCGTGCCGTCGACGTCGGTGCGGCGGGCGTGATCGTGTCGAACCACGGCGGCCGTCAGCTCGACACCGTGCTCACCGGGGCCGAGGCGCTGCCGCCGGTCGTCGACGCGGTGGCGGGGCGGGCCGCGGTGCTCGTGGATGGCGGCATCCGTCGCGGGTGGGACGTCGCGAAGGCTCTGTGCCTCGGTGCCGACGCCGCGCTCGTCGGGCGGCCCGTCCTGTGGGGTCTCGCGCGCGACGGTCGCGCGGGCGCCCAAGCGGTGCTGGAGCAGCTGGTCGCCGAGCTCGACTCCACCCTGGCCCTGCTCGGCTGCCCCAGGGCCGCCGATCTGGACCTATCCTTCCTGGCATGAACGAGCACGCGGGACAGTCCGCGTTCGACCCGAGCCTGCTCATCGACGTCGCCGGCGAGTACCTCTTCGACAGCGCCCCGACGCTCACCCAGCGGGAGGTCGCCGACCGGGCCGGCATGGACCTCGACCTCGCCAACAGCCTGTGGCGATACCTCGGCTTCCCCGAGGTCGAGGACGACCGGGTGGCCTTCACCGAGGCCGACGTCGAGGCGCTGCGGGTGACGAAGCGCCTCATCGACCTCGGCGTGCTCGAGGAGGACCGGCTCCCGCAGTTCGTCCGCTCCCTCGGCCGGACGTTCGCCCGACTCGCCGACTGGCAGACCAGGCTGCTGCTCGGCGTGCTGCAGACCGCGGAGGACGGCGAGCAGCCGCCGCTCGACGTGCTCGCCGAGGTGATCCCCATGGTCGAGGAGGTGCAGGGATACGTCTGGCGTCGTCACCTGCTCGCCACGGCGTCGCGGATCGCCCTGCGCGACGTGCGCTCGGAGACGGAGCGCCAGCTCGTGGTCGGCTTCGTCGACATCGTCGGCTACACGTCGCGCAGCCGGCAGATGAGCCCCCGCGCGCTGGGCGCCATGGTCGAGTGGTTCGAGCGGGTCGTCACCGAGCTGGTCGTGCAGCACGGCGGGCAGGTGATCAAGACGATCGGCGACGAGGCGCTGTTCACCGTGGACGACCCGACGGAGGGGGCCCTCCTCGCGCTCGAGCTCGTGGAACGTGCCGAGGCCGACGAGCAGTTCCCCGACGTCCGCGTGGGGCTCGCCCACGGTCCGGTGCTCGCGCGCCTGGGCGACGTGTTCGGCTCGACGGTCAACATCGCGGCGCGGCTGACCTCCGTGGCGCGCCCCGCCCGCGTGCTCGTTGACGCCGACCTGGCCGAGCTGCTCGACCACGAGGAGTTCCGCCTCCGGCGCACGCGACGGGTGTCCGTGAAGGGCTACGAGCACCTCGAGCCGTGGTCGCTCAAGCGGCAGCGGGAGCGGTAGCGGTCACCCGGATCTCGACCCGCATGCCCGGAGCACCCAGGGCGGCGACGCCGACCTGCGTCCAGATCGGCCGACGTCCGTCCATACGGGCGCGCATCTGCTCGACCATGACGCGGGTCGGCCGTTCACCGACCTGGTCGTCGGCGTCGGGCAGGTGGAAGGAGTCCACGGACACCACGTCGGACCAGCTGGCCCCGGCCTCGGCGAGGACCATCGCGACGTTGTCGAAGGCCTGCACGATCTCGGCCTCGAGGTCGTCGGGGAAGGTGAGGTCGAGGTTCCAGCCGCCCTGGCCCGAGATCTCGACACGGTCGCCGATGCGCACGGCCTGGCTGTAGCCGAGCTGCTCTTGGAAGCGGGAGACCGGGTTGTCGCCGGGGGTGAGGTGGTAGACGGGCAGGGACGGGTTAACTTCAATCATGAAGTGAACCTACCACGGAACACTTCACGCATGAAGTGACTGGCCGGATCTGTGGCGCACTACGCTGGCGGCATGGCCGAGCACCCCCGCGACGACGTGCGCTGGCTGACGCCTGCGGAGAAGGACGGCTGGACCGGTCTCGCGTCGCTCGTGCTGCTGCTGCCGGGCCGTTTCGAGGCCCCGCTCCAGCGCGAGCACGGGCTGACCCTCTTCGACTACCTCACCCTCAGCCAGCTGTCCGAGGCCGACGGAGGTCGCCTGCGGATGAGCGACCTGGCCTACCTCGCCAACGGCTCGCTCTCGCGGTTGTCCAACGTCGTCAAGCGTTTCGAGGGGCGCGGCTGGGTGGAGCGCATGCCCGACCCCGACGACGGTCGGTACACGCTCGTCGCGCTCACTGCGGCTGGCCGGCAGGTGGTCGAGGACGCAGCGCCCACGCACGTCGAGGCGGTGCGTCGCGAGGCGCTCGACCACCTCACGCCGGACGAGCAGGCGACGCTGGCGCGCATCGCGGAGCGGCTGCGGGTCAGGCCCCAGGACCATCCCTGAGCGTCCGCACCACTGCGTTCGCGGCGGCCCGGCCGGCTCGGTTCGCGCCGATCGTCGACGCCGAGGGCCCGTAGCCCACGAGCTGCACGCGGGGGTCGGCGACGGCCGTCGTCGACGTCGCGAGGGTCGCGCCGAGCTGGATCCCGCCGCGGGGGGATCGCAGGTGCAGCGGTGCGAGGTGGTCGACGTCGGGGCGGAAGCCGGTGGCCCACAGCACGACGTCGACGCGCTCGAACTGTTCCATCTGCCGCCCACGGCCCGGCACCCCCGCCGGGGCGCCGCCCCACAC
>NZ_LUNF01000042.1:0-3660 GCF_001626145.1 Aeromicrobium sp. REDSEA-S32_B7 | reverse complement strand
GGCCGCGACGTTCGACGCGCAGGCCCGCGAGGCCGTCGAGCGTGGTGACGACACCGCCGCCCGCACCGCGCTCGGCCGCAAGGTCGGGCTCGAGGACTCGCTCGCCGACCTGCGGGAGCGGCACGCCGCCCTGCAGCAGGAGGAGGCGACCATCACCGACGCCGCCACCCGGCTCGAGGACAGCATCGAGGACTTCCGGCTCCGCAAGGACACGCTGACCGCTCGTGCCTCGGCCGCCGAGGCCCGCTCGCAGCTGACCAGCGCCGACACCGGCATCGCGTCGTCGCTCAGCAGCGTCAACCAGCAGATGGAGGCCGCCGAGCGGCACACCCGCGAGCTGGAGGCCCGTGCCGACGCGATCGACGAGCTCGTCGCCGACGGCATCGTCGCGCGGCCGGGGGAGAGCAGCGACGACCTCGAGGCGCGGCGCTTCGACCGCGAGCTGGGTCTCGACGTCCCGCAGGGCACCGAGGTGGAGGGAGAGGGCCGTGGCCCGCAGCAGGTTCAGGGCTGACCGGGGGCTCACGCTCCGCATGGGCGGGGTGAGCCTCGGGCTGGGCGCGCTCTACGTCGCGTTCGGTGCCGTCCTCATCTCCTTCTCCGGCAGCGCGGTGATCGGCCTGGTCATCACCGTCGCGCTCGCCTGGGGACAGTGGTACTTCTCCGACACGCTCGCGCTGAAGTCGATGGGTGCGCGCGTCGTCAGCCCCGAGCAGGCGCCCGAGCTGCACGCCATGATCGACCGGCTGTGCGTCATGGCCGACATGCCGAAGCCGACGGTCGCGGTGGCCGTCACCGACCTGCCCAACGCGTTCGCGACCGGTCGCACGCCGCGGCACTCGGCCGTGTGCGTCACGACCGGCATCATGCAGCGCCTCGACGCCGACGAGCTCGAGGGCGTACTGGCGCACGAGCTGTCGCACGTGGCCAACCGCGACGTCTCCGTCATGACCGTCGCGTCGTCGCTCGGCCTGCTCGCCGGCTTCATCACCCGCTGGGGGTTCTACCTCGGTGCGGGCAGCAACGACCGCGACAACCGCAACGGCAACGGCAACGGCGTGCCGTTCATCGTCGTGTTCCTCGTGAGCATGCTCGTCTACTTCGTCAGCTTCCTGCTCACCCGCGCCCTGTCGCGCTACCGCGAGCTCAGCGCCGACCGCAGCGGTGCGTACCTGACGGGTCGTCCGTCGAAGCTCGCGTCGGCGCTGGTCAAGATCTCCGGCGACATGAGCCGCATCCCCAACGAAGACCTGCGCGGCGCCCAGGCGCTCAGCGCCTTCTTCTTCGCGCCGGCGATCAACCGCGCGTCCGTGAACGCGGTCATGGCCACCCACCCGTCCCTGGAGCAGCGCCTCGCGCAGCTGGCCAAGGTCGGCGCCGAGCTGTCGGACCCGATCTGATGGGGTCGATCTGATGGGCTGGCTCGACGGCATCCTCGGCCGCTCCAAGCCGCCGGAGGCCGACCTCGACGTCCTCTTCGGGGTGCCCCAGGCCGCCCTGACGCTCGAGGCGGCGGGCTTCGCTGCCACCGGGGCGGGAGCCGTGTGCTTCCGCGACGTCGACGGCGTCAGCGACGACCGCGTGATGGCCGAGGTGCAGCAGGTCATCGGCACCGACGCCTCCGCGACGGTGGCCGTCACCGACGACGGCCAGGGCTTCCGCTGGCTGCAGGTCACGCGGGCGCCGGGCGACCTGCAAGGCCTCGTCAGCGACCTGCACGCCGCGAACTCCTCGATGGCCGATGCGGGCTTCGGCCCCCAGCTGCTGTGCTCCACGGTGCTGTTCTCGACGCCGTCGGGCGGCCCGCTCGGGCTGGTCTACCTGTTCAAGCAGGGCACCTTCTACCCGTTCGCGCCGCAGGCCGGTCGACGTCGCGACAACGCCGTCGAGCTGCAGGTGCGGGCGCTCGTCGAGGGCGACGTGCCGGTGGAGAAGGCGCTGGAGCGCTGGCTGGCGCTCTGGGACGCCCCCGGTCTGTCCGTCTGACGACGTCGGCTCGCACGACCTTCGGTAGGTTGGGCCCGTGAGCCTCGACACCCTCTCTCCCGACGAGATCCGCGCCCTCCACGACGAGCAGCAGGCCGCCTACGAGCAGCTGAAGCAGGCCGGTCTTGCGCTCGACATCACGCGTGGCAAGCCGTCGTCGGCGCAGCTCGACCTCTCCAACGCGCTCCTCGACCTGCCCGGCCAGGACTACAAGGACGCGGCCGGCACCGACACGCGCAACTACGGCGGCGTCGTCGGCAACGTGCAGCTGCGCGAGATCTTCGCCGAGCTCCTGCACGTCCCCGTGGAGCAGCTGGTGACGGGCGACAACGCCAGCCTGGCGATCATGCACGACCTCATCGTCTTCGCGATGCTCAAGGGCACGGTCGGGTCGCAGCAGCCGTGGGCGCAGGAGGAGGAGGTCGTCTTCCTCTGCCCGTCGCCCGGCTACGACCGGCACTTCGCGATCTGCGAGCAGTACGGCATCACCATGCGCACGATCGACATGCTCGACGACGGTCCCGACATGGCCGCCGTGCGCGAGGCGGTCACCGACCCCGCGGTGAAGGGCATCTGGATCGTCCCGACCTACGCGAACCCGACGGGCGCCGTCGTCAGCGAGGCGGTCGCCGCCGAGCTGGCTGCGCTCGAGACCGCCGCGCCCGACTTCCGGATCTTCTGGGACAACGCGTACGCCGTGCACCACCTCACCGAGGAGCGCACCAAGACCGCCGACATCGTCGGTCTGTGCGCCGCATCGGGACACCCGGACCGTCCCTTCGTGCTCGCGTCGACGTCGAAGATCACCTTCGCGGGAGCCGGCGTGAGCTTCTTCGCTTCCTCGCCCGAGAACATCGCCTGGTACACCGGGCTCGTCGGCAAGCGGACCATCGGGCCCGACAAGGTCAACCAGCTGCGTCACGTCCGGCTGCTCGGCGACGTCGACGGCGTGCACGCGCTCATGGACCAGCACCGCGAGATCCTCGCGCCCAAGTTCGCCGTCGTGCAGGAGGTGCTGTCGGCGCGGCTCGGCGGTCTCGACGTCGCCACCTGGACCGACCCCCGCGGCGGCTACTTCGTGAGCCTCGACGTCCCCGACGGCTGCGCCACCCGCGTGGTGCGCCTGGCCAAGGAGGCGGGCATCGCGCTCACCCCGGCGGGTGCGTCCTTCCCGTACGGCAAGGACCCGCGCGACCGCAACATCCGCATCGCGCCGTCGTTCCCGCCGATCGAGGAGCTGCGCACCGCGATGGAGGGCCTGGCCACGTGCGTGCTGCTCGCGGCCACCGAGCAGCGGCTGAGCTGAGCCCGTGCGCGTGCTCGTGGCGCCGGACAAGTTCGCCGGCACGCTGAGCGCGCCCGCGCAGACTGCGGCGGCGCCTCCATCGACGCCCGCGGCGCCCACGCCGCCGGCCTATAGCGACCCGCGGCTCAACCAGTCGGGCCAGATCCGCGAGGAATATCAGAAGAGCGGCGAGTGGATTCGCTAGGCGTGGCGCGCTAGCTTCTTCTGCTCACAAGGCGAAGGAGGCGTTTCCATGGGGCATGTCAAAGGCATCGGCGGCCTGTTCTTCCGCGCGCGCGATCCCGCCGCGCTCAGCGACTGGTATCGCGACCGGCTGGGCGTCGGCGGCGGATGCAGCGCCGACGACAGCGCGCCGGTCAATCAATGGG
>NZ_LUNF01000041.1:0-17192 GCF_001626145.1 Aeromicrobium sp. REDSEA-S32_B7 | reverse complement strand
CTACGACGCCTTCGAGGCGCGACCCGCCGCATACATCGTCCTCGACGTCGTGCGTCGACCGGCCAAGGACGTGGCCACCTGCTTCGCCGGCGGGTACACCGCGTCGGGGCCCGCGCAGGCCAACCGCATGCCCACGCCGGTCTGGCCGGAGGGTCTGTCGCTGGTCGGCACCGAGGGCGTGGGCGAGGTGCAGACGCCCGTGCGCGGCAAGGCCGCCCGGCACCTGCGCATCGGCGAGCGCGTCGTGTTCCGGCACGCGAAGGCCGGCGAGATGTGCGAGCGGTTCGACACCGTGACGCTCGTCGACGACGCCGGCCGCGCCGAGACCGTGCCGACCTACCGAGGCGAGGGGAAGAACTTCGGATGACGAGGACGACGCGATGAGCGTGCTCTGGCGCAACTGGGCGGGCAACGTGCGCTCGCACCCGCGGCGGGTGCTGCACCCGACGTCGACGGCCGAGGTGGTCGAGGCCGTGCACGCGGCCCGGGCCGAAGGCCTGCCGGTCAAGGCCTACGGCGCCGGTCACTCGTTCACGCCGATCGCGGCCACCGAGGGCGTGCTGCTGCGCCTCGACCGCATGGACACGCTCGTCTGGCACGACGCGGCGACGAGGCGCGTGCGCGTGCAGGCGGGAATGTCGCTGCACCGGCTGAACCCGCTGCTGCAGTCGCTCGGCCTGGCGCTGCCGAACCTGGGCGACGTCGACCCGCAGTCCGTCGCGGGTGCGGTGTCCACCGGCACGCACGGGACCGGCGCGAGGCTGCAGGGCATCGCGGCGGCCGTCGTCGGCGTGCAGCTGGTGACCGCCGACGGCGACGTCGTCGAGATCGACGAGACGCACCCCTGGTTCGGGGCCGCCCGGGTGGGGCTCGGTGCGCTCGGGGTCGTCACGGAGCTGACGCTGCAGTGCGTGCCGGCCTTCCTGCTGCACGCCCGGGAGGAGCCGATACGGCTGCCGGAGGTGCTGGAGCGGCTGCCCGAGCTGGTCGAGGAGAACGACCACTTCGAGTTCTACTGGTTCCCGCACACGGAGAAGGCGCTGGTCAAGCGCAACAACCGCGTGCCGGAGGGGACGGAGCGCGCGCCGGTCGGCCGGCTGCGGCACCTCGTCGACGACGAGCTGCTGAGCAACGGACTGTTCGAGGTCGTCAACCGGGTGGGCGCTCGCTTCCGGTCGGCGGTGCCGCGCGTGAACCAGGTGAGCGGCTCGGCGCTCTCGGCGCGCGAGTACGTGGACCAGTCCCACGAGGTGTTCGTGTCGCCGCGCCGGGTGCGGTTCTGCGAGTCGGAGTTCGCCGTGCCTCGGGGTGCGCTGCACGACGTGATCGCCGGGCTGCAGCGCTGGTTCGCGGCAGGTCACGAGACGGTCGCGTTCCCGATCGAGGTGCGCTTCACCGCGGCCGACGACGTGTGGATGTCGACCGGTCACGAGCGCGACAACTGCTACGTGGCCGTGCACCAGTACCACCGGCTCGACCCGACCGCGTACTTCCGCGCCGCGCAGGACGTGTTCACGGCCCACGAGGGTCGCCCGCACTGGGGCAAGATGCACACGCTCGACGCCGACTACCTCCGCCAGCGGTACAGCCGGTTCGACGACTTCGTGGCGGTGCGCGACGAGCTCGACCCGCAGCGCGTGTTCAGCAACCCCTACCTCGACCGCGTGCTCGGCTGAGGCTCAGGCAAGCGACAGGAAGACCTTCTCGAGCCGGGCGACGTCCACGTCCTCGCCCTCGGTGACGCACTTCTGCATGCCGGTGCTCACGAGAGCGAACCCGCTGCGACTGATGGCCTTGCTGACCGCAGCCAGCTGCGTGACGACGTCCTCGCACTCAGCGCCCTCCTCCAGCATGCGGATGACGCTGGCCAGATGGCCGTGCGCGCGCTTCATGCGCAGAGCGACGGCCTTGGTCTCCTCGGGCTTGAGATGCATGTGGACAGCATAACCCCCCAGGGGGATATGCTACGGTTTCCGTATCCCCCAGGGGGGATGAGATGAGGAGGTTTGACATGTCCCACGGAAAGACCGTGCTCGACGAGCTCTCGCCACTGCACCGCGCCCTGAAGCGCGCCGTTCCCGACATCTACGCGGGCTTCGGTGAGCTGCACCGCGCGGCGTTCACCGAGGGAGCGCTCGACGTCCGCACCAAGGAGCTCATCGCTCTCGCGATCGGCGTGGTCGAGGGCTGCGACGGTTGCATCGCCTCCCACGCCCAGGCGGCTGCACGTGCCGGCGCCACTCGCCAGCAAGCCGCCGAGGCCATCGGCGTCACGTTCCTCATGCACGGCGGACCCGCCACGATCCACGGCCCTCGCGCGTATGCCGCGTTCTGCGAGTTCGCGCCCGACGACGCCAGCACCGACCCCGCCGTCTGATCCGAAGGAGAACCCCCGATGTGTCGTCCTGTCACCTGCTCCACTTGCTCGAAGACCACCTGGGCGGGCTGCGGCCAGCACGTGGCGCAGGTGCGCGCCATGGTCCCCGCCGACCAGTGGTGCGCCGGCCACGAGGTCCCGTCGGAGACCGACCGACCCGCCGGGTTGCTACGACGCCTTCTCCGACGGTGAGGTCGGGCTTGCCCCTTCACGTGACGTCGTGCTGGGGTGGGGCATGACGACGGACGAGCACGGCCGCACCGAGCCGCCGTTGGCCGGCAGCGAGGTCGACACGCTGCGCGGGTTCCTCGACTTCCACCGGCGCACGTTCGCGCTGAAGACGAACGGCCTCGACCACGCCCAGCTGCACACCCCGCTCCCCCCGTCGACGATGACGCTCGGCGGCATGACCAAGCACCTGGCCTACGTCGAGGACTGGTGGTTCGGCGTGGTCCTCTCCGGCGCGGAACCCACCGCCCCGTGGGACGACGCGCCCTGGGCCGACGACCCCGACTGGGACTGGCACTCGGCCGTCGACGACGAGCCCGCCGACCTCCGCGACCTGTGGGAGTCGGCGGTCGCCCCGCCGCACCGGCGAGCCGGTCTCGCTGCGCTGGATCGTCGTCCACATGGTCGAGGAGTACTGCCGCCACAACGGCCACGCCGACCTCCTGCGCCAGGCGCTCGACGGGAGTGTCGGGGAGTAGCGGACAGGGTCGTCTCTTCAGCGACGCGCCGACCCGTGCACCCTCGACGGGAGAACGAAGTTGCTCTTTCACGACCGCCCCGACGCCCACACGTTCGGCACGAATCTCGCCCTGGCCGCCACTGTTGTAGGGGACGTCCTCGACCACCTCGAACGGATAGGGAAGGGCTAAATCCTAGCGAGCGCAGAGTTCCTGCGGGCCGTATGGGCTGCGCTTCGCAAGCCGCGGGACAACACCAGTCCCGCTGGTATCGTGCGCGCCATGCACGGCTCCACGAACCGCGGAGGACCGAACACGAGGGCCGCAGCCGCCGACGCCCTCGCCAGCAGCTACCAGGCGTGGGCGGACACCGCCGCCGGCAAGCGCGTTCAGCTCAGCACACGCCGCGAGGCACGTCGGCGCAACAGAGGCACCACGATGGTGGTCTACGGCGAGGTCGCCATTTCAGCAGACCTCCGGAACGACGGGACCCGCTCCACCGCCGTCGACATCAGCCGCGTCCCATGAACCGCACACTGGACGCCACCCTCACGGGCGAAGACGCAGCTTACGCCGCCCTGGAGGACGCCTTCGGCGAGGCGTTCGGCGGCGCCACCAGTTTCGGTATCGGCGAAGCAAGGACGTTCAGATGACTGAAGAACGCCTCAACTCTCTTCTCGACGAACTCCGAAACGCCAACCGCTGGGCCCGTTTCGGTCTCGACGCCGAGGAGGACGGTTCGCCCTTCATCCACATCTCCGAGGCCCACCGACGCGATAGTCACATGACTCTGAATCTCAGCGCTATCTCTCCAACAAGGGAATCTGAGAGTCCTGTCGCTATCGAGGCACGTTTCATTGAAGCGGTAATCATGTCGGAACTTCACACTGAGGCCAAGATCGAATTTAAGGCATCGCGCGCTGCGAGAACCGCGTTATGGGGGCTTGTGGTCGATTCCACCGTTCGAGGATCGCTCCTCATCAAGGACACAGACGGGCTCACTGTTGCATGTTTTAGCGAATCCGCGAAGATCGGGCTGCGGAACAGCAGAATCCGAGCCCAGCGCGAATCCCCAGTTTTTGATGTTGACATTCACGGTTCGGGCATCGAGCAAGGTTGCCGCCTCAGTGGGAAGTTCGCCTCTGTTCGACTCAGCGGCCAGAGCCTTGAACTAGACGGAGCGCACGTGGGAACACTGTCCGTCGCAGCTGGTGCGTCGCATCTCGCGGTCGGCGACGTCACCAGCATCGAAACTCTCGTTGGTCACGCACGCGAGACGAACATGAGCAGCACCCTTGTCGTGAGACCGCTGGAAGCCAAAGCTCAAACACTCAAGTCTGTTCGCATTCAGACATGCAACAGTCTTTCGATAGAGGGAACAGCGCATCTTGTCGTCGGCACAGCATCGCTCGTACGGGTTCAGGGGCAGGGGATAGCACTCTCCGTGAGCAGCCGCGGCGAGAATCTTCACTTTGAAGATGAAGCACGGCTCGAGCTCACAGACGAGAAAGCGGTTGTAGCAGGACTGAAAGGCGAGGTGACACTAGGAAATCTGAGCGGAGGCACGCTTCTGGGGGATCCTGACCACGGCTTCCTCGTCACGGGCGTGATGCCCCTCAGAGAGATCGACCAACCCTTACTAGGAGCCCAACTCGAGAATATCCGTTTCGAACGCGGTCCTAGCGGTTTCAATAGTCTGAACCCGACAGCGCATGCACGCCGGGTCGAACCGGATACTAGAAACCTTCCTGGCTGGGAACTCCGGTGGACGCTCAGAACACGCCCCCCTGTCAATCGAGACGATCGGCTGGCTCTGGTGTACGACGCCGATCTCATGCGCCGCTACGCAGAGATCGTGCGCGACAAGGGCGCTTCGGGATCCGCGAGCACGAAAGTGGGCTGGTGCGCTCAGCGACTCCGGCACCAGGTCACCGCCGGCTTCTGGGAGCAGACGGCGCTTTGGGGTTACAGGCTTCTCGGGTACGGCGAACGTCCCGGACCGGCGTTCCTCACGTGGCTCGCCGCGTCGCTGCTTCTCACTGCTGTCCTGGGCATCAATCAAGGTTTCCAGCTCGATCACGAAGGCATCGGCAACTTCTTGAACGCGTGGTCGTCGGACGCGGTGAGCCCCATTGGGTCGTTGCTTCGCACCGGGTCCACGGCCAGTGACAGCGCCTGGGTGTACTTGGTCCGAGCGATTGTTGCTGTACCGCTTATCGTCGGTGTGCTCGCGCTTCGCAAATACACGCGGGCCAGTTGAGCTCTCTCAGTTCCACTGTGCTTGCGGCATGCGCTGGGACAGGCGTCCCACGCCTGAGCCTTTGCCCATGCTCCGTGGGAAGACGTAGAGATCCAGGAGCTGCCCGTCTACATAGGGGGCGGGGTCAATACCCGTCTGCTCAGGCTGGGGGCCGCGCAGTGGTTCCCAAGTCTTGCCAGCTCACGCAACGGGTCGGCATGGGCGGAACACGACACACGCCGTTCGCAGCTCTTCGGTGCGTGGTTGGATGGATGTGACCGGCAACACACCACACCCCGGTCGACGCCGCGCCCCACCCGGCGCGACCCCACCCACGGCGGGCGACCCCACCCGGTCGGCCGCGGACAGGAGGACCCGTGTTCGAGGAAGGCCAGTCCTACGCCCCCGTCACGACGACGGCCGACGGTGCCGTCACCGTCGAGCTGGGCGCCGACCACCCCGGTCTGCACGACCCCGAGTACCGCGCGCGACGCGACCTGCTCGCCACCCTCGCGCACCGGTGGGAGCCGGGCGAGCCCGCACCCGAGGCGCCGTACACCGACGCGGAGCACGAGGTCTGGCGCGTCGTCAGCGAGGACCTGCAGACCAAGCACGAGACGTACGCCTGCCGCGAGTTCCTCGACGGCAAGGCCGCGCTCGACCTCCCCCTCGACCGCGTGCCGCAGCTGGAGGATCTGTCGGACCGGCTCGAGCCGCTCACCGGGTTCCGCTACCGGCCCGCCGCCGGCCTCGTCCCGCTGCGCGAGTTCTACGGCGCGCTCGCCGACCACGGCTTCTGGGCCACCCAGTACGTGCGCCACCACTCCGTGCCCCTCTACACGCCCGAGCCCGACGTGCTCCACGAGGTCGTCGGCCACGGCAACACGCTCGCCGACCGCCGCTTCACCCGCCTCTACGAGGCCGCCGGCAGGGCCGCGCGCCGCGTCGAGACCACCGAGGCGCTCGAGTTCGTCAGCCGCGTCTTCTGGTTCACCCTCGAGTTCGGCGTCGTGCACGAGCCCGACGGACTCAAGGCCTACGGCGCGGGCATCCTGTCGAGCCCCGGCGAGATCGAGGAGTTCCGTGCCATGACCATCGAGCCGCTCGACGTCGTCACCATGGGCACCACCGACTACGACATCACCCACTACCAGGACCGACTCTTCGCCGCCGACTCCTTCGCGCACGTCGAGGACGCCGTCGGCGGGTTCTGGGACACCTGCACCGACGACACCGTCGCCGCGCTCAGGGCGCAGGCAGCCTGAGGTCGACGTCGGCCCACGATCCGCTCACCCGCTTCGCGCGGGGCGCTGCGAACTCGCCCGCCTTGCTCGTGCCGAGGCCCATCGCCACCAGCCCGACCACGGTGGTCGTGGCGGCGGCGACCCCGTCGACGACCGGGACGCCCAGCTCGTCGCCGAGCCACGCCGCGAAGTCCGTCATCCCGGCACAGCCGAGGACCAGCACGTCCGACCCGTCGGCCGTCAGGGCGACGCGGGCGAGCTCGAGCGTGCGCTCGCGGGCGTGCGGGTCGCGCTCGAGGTCGACCACGCCGATCTCGGTGGCGTGCACCCCGCCGCAGTGGTTGGCGAGGCCGTACGACCTGGTGAGCGCCTCGATGCCCGGCACCGTGCGCTGCAGCGTGGTCACGACGCTGAACCGACGCCCGAGGTAGGTCGCGGCGCGCATCCCGGCCTCGGCGATCCCGACCACCGGCCCTCGCGCCAGCTCGCGCGCCGCCTGCACGCCCGGGTCGCCGAAGCAGGCGACGACGTAGCCGTCGACGCCGGCCTCCTCGCCCTCGGCCACCCGGGCCAGCACACCCGGCACGGCCAACGCCTCGTCCACGTGCGACTCGATCGACTCCGGGCCGAAGACCGGGCTGACCGCCTCCACGACGACGTCGGGGCCTGCGACGGCACTGGCGCAGGCCCCGATCGCCGTGGTCATCGACGCGGTGGTGTTCGGGTTGATGACACGGATGTGCATGCTCAGGCGGCCCCCGCACCGATCGGCGTCGACTCCGCCGCGCTCGTGCTCGGCCCGATCCCCTGCCGGCGAGCCAGCACCACGTAGAGCGCTGCGGAAAGGATCGCGCCGACGAAGAACGAGTAGTCGGGAAGCGCGGGCAGCACGCCCGACAGCTTCGGGACCACGACGCTCAGCACGGCGACGACACCGGTCACCACCACCGTCTGCACGGCGGCCGGGTTGTAGCCGCGGACGTAGTGGTACGCGCCGTCCTCCTCCATCGTGAACAGGTCGTCGACCACGATCTTCTGCTGGCGCACCACGTAGTAGTCGGCGATGAGGATGCCGTAGAGCGGGCCGATCAGGGCGCCCAGCATGCCCAGCGTCCAGAAGATCGCCTCGGGGTTGTCGTACCAGTTCCACGGCGTCAGCAGCACCGAGCCGGCCGCGGCGATCATGCCGCCCATCCGCCAGCTGATCCGCTGCGGCGCGACGTTGGAGAAGTCGAACGCCGGGGAGATGAAGTTCGCGACGATGTTGATGCCGACCGTCGCGATCACGAACGTCAGCCCGCCGAGCAGCACCGCGGTCCAGGTGTCGATGCGCTCGACCGTGTGCACCGGGTCGGTGATCAGCTCGCCGAACACGGGCACCGTCGCGGCGGCGGTCAGCACCACCAGCAGCGCGAAGAACGTGAAGTTCACCGGCAGGCCGAGGAAGTTGCCGCGCTTCACGGCCTCGTAACTGCTGCCGTAGCGCGAGAAGTCGCCGAAGTTCAGCGTCGGTCCGGAGAAATAGGACACGACGAGCGCGATCGCCGAGCACATCGCCCCGACGGCGGCCCAGCCGGACACGGCGTGGTCGGCGAGGTTCAGGTCGATGTCGAAGCCGGCCCGCCACAGCATGTAGCCGCACAGCACGACCATGACGACGTAGACGGCCGGGCCGCAGAAGTCGATGAACTTGCGGATCGACTCCATGCCCCGCCAGAACACGGCGGCCTGGGCCACCCACAGGATCGCGAAGGAGATGTAGCCGAGGTAGCTCAGGCCGAGGAACGACGTGTCGTCGGTCGCGATGTTCGCGAGCCCGGGCCACACCTTCAGCAGCACGATCGACAGCGACCCGGCCGCCAGGAACGTCTGCACGCCGTACCAGGCCACCGCGATGAGTCCGCGGATGATCGCGGGGATGTTCGCGCCCAGCACGCCGAACGAGGCGCGGCTGATCACCGGGTAGGGCACGCCGGCGATCTGGCTGGGCTTCGCGACCAGGTTCGCGAGCACCTGCACGATGCAGATGCCGACGATGAGCGCCACGAACACCTGCCACGTCGTCAGGCCGAGCATGAACAGGCTGCCGGCCGTCACGTAGCCGCCGACGCTGTGCACGTCGGACATCCAGAAGGCGAAGATGTTGTACGACGTCCAGGTCTGCTTCTCCAGCGGAGCGAGGTCCTCGTTCGTGAGGCGAGGGTCGTACGCGCGGCGCGGTCGACCGGCTCCGGGTGGGTAGCCGGCGGCTTCCACGATGTCGTTCGGCAGGGCGCCGTGGGGCTGTGGCATGGGGGTGTCTCCTCGTCGGGCTCGGACTGCACCCGACGTTAGGAACGCGGTGTTTCGACCCCTCGACTCCGCGGGTGAACCTTGCGTCACGGGAGTCCTATAGGACGCGGCGCTCAGGCCTCGCGGAAGACGTCGTGGTCGTCGCTCAGCACCTCGATGCCGTCGAGGAGGTGGTCGTAGTGCTCCACCGAGAGCGCGACGAGGGCGGTGGCGTCACGGGACTCGAACGCCTCGAGCATCGCGTCGTGGTCGTGCGCGAACGCCGAGCGCTGCGCGGGCCCGACGTGCGTCATGGGTCGCACCGGCTCGGTCAGGTTCCACGCCGACTCGTACATCCGCAGCAGACGCTGCATGCCCGACGGCGCGATCAGGCTGAGGTGGAACCGGCGCGTCGCCTCGTGGTAGCCGCGGTCGTCGCCGGCGTCGAGCGCGGTGCTCGTCTCCAGCAGCGCTGCCCGGGCCGCCTCGACGTCGTCGGGTCCGGCCCGGTCGACGGCGGCGACCAGCGCGGCCTTCTCGAGCGCGAGCCGCACCTCGTACAGCTCGCGGAACTCCCGGTAGCTGAGCTTCGCGACGCTGTAGCCGACGTGCGGCACGTGCTCGACGAGCCCCTCGCCCAGGAGGATCTTGAGTGCCTCGCGCACGGGGATCTGGCTGACGCCGAAGAACGCCGCGACCGCGTCGATCGGGATCAGCGTGCCGGGCGGCTCGACACCGGCCAGGATCGCGGCGCGCATGTCGTCGAGGACGCGCGGCTGCGCCCCCTCGACCGACGTGTTCTCGAGCCGCGCCGTGAACGCCGAGCGACGACGGGGTCCACCGGTGAACGGGCGTGCCACGTCGAACCTCCTCCGTCGGTGCGCCGGCACCGCCGACGTCGGGGCAGACGCTAGTGCGCGCCGATGTCGCGGACGTTACGTCCGCGACCATCCCTCCCCTCCCCCCGCTGAGCGTGACGTTCGCGGGCTGTTCGGGGCCGGGATGGCCCGCAGACGTCACGCTCAGCGGGGAGGGTGGGCGGAAAGAGTGGGCGGGAAGGGGGTCAGCGGAGGGTGGAGTCGAGCAGCTCGCGCAGCTCGGTCGCGTGCCGCTCGGCGGCCTGCTCGTCGTACATCGACGTGTCGGCCATCGAGTAGCCGTGCGGTGCGCCCGGGTAGACGCCCTGGTCGAGCGCGACGCCATGCTCGGCGGCCGTCTCCGCGATCACCTGCTGGTGCTCCGGCGGCATCGACGCGTCGCCGTCGGCGTGGCGCAGCAGCACCCGCGCGGTCGCCGTCGTCAGGCCGAGGTGCGGGCTGTCGGGCTGGTCGGTCACGAGGCCGCCCCCGTGGAACCCGCCCACCGCGACCACGCGCCCCGGGTGGTCGCCCGCCGCGCGCAGCGCGACCCGCACGCCCATGCAGTAGCCGACCACGCCCACGGGCCCGTCGGCGACGTCGTCGCGCCCCTGCAGCACGTCGAGGTACAGGGCCGTGTCCTGCCGCGACAGCTCGGGCGTCAGGGCAGCCATCCGCGGACCGACCGACTCGAAGAACGCCTCCCGCGCACCGGGCTCGCGCAGGTCGGTGGTCGGCGACGTCTCGGCAGCGGTCCCCGAGCGGTGGAAGACGTTCGGCGCGAGCACCACGTAGCCCCACGACGCGAACCGGTCGGCCATCGCGCGGATCTGCGGGCGCAGCCCGATCGCGTCCATCACGAGGAGGACGCCCGGGGCGGGTCCCCCGTCCGGGGGCGTCGCCACCCATGCCTCGATGGGGCCGTCGGGACCGTCGATCGTCAGCTCAGCCATGCCGTCACGCTAGCCCGACCCCGCAGGCGGCGCCGGTCGTCGAGCGGTGGTCCGTCCTACCACGGGCAGACTTCCGCGCGCTGGTCGTCCCACGTCGTGAGCAGGCCCCGCAAAGGACGCCCTGGGGTCCACCGTGGACTCATCACCACCACCGATCGGGAGGACCAGATGGCCGTGTCCGTCGACGACACCACCCTCGAGGCCGCGCTGCGCGGCGCCATGGCGAACTTCGCCACCGGACTGACGGTGGTGACCACGTCCGACGGCGGCCGACCGCACGGCACGACCCTGAGCGGTGTCATGTCGCTCTCGATGGACCCGCCGATGGTCGCCATCTCGCTGGCACGCACCTCGAGCCTGCTCGCCCGTCTGCAGCGCGGCGGCCGGTTCGGCATCAACGTGCTTGCCGCCCACCAGGACCAGGTGGCGCTGCGCTTCTCCACCAAGCTCCACGACCGCTTCGCCGACCTCGGCTGGAGCGACGACGGCGCACCTCGCCTCGACGACGTGCACGCGTGGGTCCTCGCCGACGTCACCAGCACCGTGCCGGCCGGCGACCACGTCCTCGTGCTGGGCACGGTCGTGCGCGCCGAGACGGGCACCCAGCGCCCGCTCGTCTACTGGCAGCGCAGCTTCGGCACCCACCAGGCGTTCTGATGACCACGTCACGCGTCGCCCGCCGATGTCGCGCCTGACGACCACCTGACACCTCCACCCACACCGTCCACCTCCTGACTCCGTCACTCCCACACCAGGAAGGGGCTGCATCGTCATGCCCATCAGCACCGATCCCCTCAAGTTCGCCTACTGGGTCCCCAACGTCTCCGGCGGACTCGTCACCAGCACCATCGAGCAGCGCACCGACTGGAGCTACGACTTCAACGTGAAGGTCGCGCAGCTCGCCGAGCAGGTCGGCTTCGAGTACGCGCTCAGCCAGGTCCGCTACACCGCCTCCTACGGCGCCGACCAGCAGCACGAGTCGACGAGCTTCAGCCTCGGCCTGCTCACCCAGACCGAGAAGCTGAAGGTCATCGCCGCCGTCCACCCCGGCCTCTGGCACCCGGCCGTGCTCGCGAAGTGGATCATCACCGCCGACCACATCTCCGGGGGCCGCGCCGCCGTCAACGTCGTGTCGGGCTGGTTCAAGGACGAGTTCACGGGCCTCGGCGAGCCGTGGCTCGAGCACGACGAGCGCTACCGCCGCAGCGAGGAGTTCATCCGCGTGCTCCGCGGCCTCTGGACCGAGGAGGGCTTCGAGCACCGCGGCGACTTCTACCGCATCCACGACTTCACGCTGAAGCCCGGACCGGTCGACGTGCCCGGGCGCCCGCACCCCGAGATCTTCCAGGGCGGCAACTCCACCGCGGCCCGCCGCAACGGCGGCACCGTCGCCGACTGGTACTTCTCCAACGGCAAGGACCTCGACGGCTTCACCGAGCAGTACCTCGAGGTCAACCAGAACGCGGCGCTCGTGGGCCGCGAGGGCCAGGTGCGCTTCGGCCTCAACGGCTTCGTCGTCGCCCGCGACACCGAGTCCGAGGCGCGCGACGTGCTCGAGGAGATCATCGCCAAGGCCAACCCCGAGGCCGTCGAGGGCTTCCGCCAGGCCGTCCAGCAGGCCGGCAGCAGCACCGGCGACGGCAAGGGCATGTGGGCGGACTCGACCTTCCGCGACCTCGTCCAGTACAACGACGGGTTCCGCACCGGCCTCATCGGCACGCCCGAGCAGGTGGCCACCCGCATCGTCGAGTTCAAGAAGCGCGGCGTCGACCTCTTCCTGCTCGGCTTCCTGCACTACCTCGAGGACATCGCGTACTTCGGCGAGAAGGTGCTGCCGATCGTCCGCGAGCTCGAGACGCAGGCGGTCGAGTCCGGCCAGCTCGGCGAGGACGCCCTGACGACCGCCTGACACCAGATCCCCCCGACAGCGCCCACCCGGGGCGCGCGTCGGGAGTGCCCGCCGGGGTGGCGAGACCCCGGCGGGCGGCATTCCCCACTAGCGCAAGGAACGGAGCAACCCTATGTCCATCACCGACCACCTGACCGTCCGGGACGCCGTCCAGTCGTCCCCCTGGGCCGACGAGCCCCGACCGTCCACCCCCGCCGGCTGGCTCGAGCGCGCCTCCGACGTCGCCGGCATCCTGGCCGCCGACGCCGTCGAGCGCGACCGCGCCCAGGCCGTGCCCACCGCCGAGGTCCAGCTGCTCAAGGACGCCGGCCTCGTCACCCTGCTCGGTCCCGTCGAGCACGGCGGCGCCGGCCAGACCTGGGACCTGGCCTACCAGGTCGTGCGCGAGGTCGCGTCCGGCGACGGCTCGATCGGCCAGCTCCTCGCCTACCACTACCTGTGGGCCTGGGCCGTGCGCCTGGTCGGCACGCCCGAGCAGATCACCGCCGTCGAGGAGCTGTACACGACCGGCAACCTGTTCTTCGGCGGCGCGGTCAACCCCCGCGACAACGACCTCACCATCCGCGACGAGGGCGACGAGATCGTCTTCACCGGTCGCAAGTCGTTCTCCACCGGCTCGAAGGTCAGCGACCTCACCGTCCTCGAGGGCGTGCTGGAGGGCACCGACAAGCACATCTTCGCCATCGTCCCGAGCCAGCAGCCCGGCATCGTGTTCCACGACGACTGGGACAACCTCGGTCAGCGGCTCACCGAGTCCGGCGGCGTCACCATCACCGACGTGCGCGTGCCGTGGTCGGCCGCGGCCGGCTACGTCGACAAGGAGCAGGTGGAGCTCGTCTACGGCACGCTCAACCTGCCGACGATCCAGCTCGTCTTCAGCAACTTCTACCTCGGCATCGCCCGCGGCGGTCTGAAGGCCGGTACCGCCTACACCCGCTCCACCACGCGACCCTGGCCCTACGGCGGCGACGACAAGGCCAGTGCGTCCGAGGAGTGGTACATCCTCGAGGGGTATGGACGGCTGCAGTCGCAGCTGTGGGCGGCCGAGGCGCTCGCCGACGACGTCGGCCGCGAGATCTCGGCGCTGCTCCACGCCCCCCGCGAGGACCTGACGCCCGAGGCGCGCGGCAAGGTCGCCGTGCGGGTGGCGGCCGTCAAGCAGCTCGCCACCGACATCGCCCTCGAGGTCGGCACGAAGATCTACGAGCTGACGGGCGCGCGGGCGTCGAGCAACAAGGTCGGGCTCGACCTGTACTGGCGCAACGCCCGCACCCACACCCTCCACGACCCCGTCGCCTACAAGCGTCGCGAGGTCGGCGAGTACGCGCTGCTCGGCAAGATCCCCGAGCCCAGCTGGTACACGTGAACCGCCCGACGCAGCACGTCGGCGGCCGATGAGCCGAGGGCGGGTGGCCGGTCACGCACCGGCTGCCCGCCCTCTTCACACCTCCTCGGGAACCGGAGCCGGCTAGCACGACTCGCGGCACCCTGCAGACCTGCCCGACCACCGACACGCCCCCCACGGCGGTCCTCCACGGCGCATCGTGGAGGTCCACCCACCGAGAGGACCTCCCATGAGCACCACCACCCTCGTCCCGTTCGTCGTCGACAGCACCGGCACCGGCGTGGCGCAGAAGGTGACCGTCGGCGGAGAGGACGGCCACGTCTTCCACGCCGACACCTACCCGGCGTTCGGCGGCGCCGACGCCGCGCCGAGCCCGCTGGCGTACACGCTCGGCGCCCTGACGTCGTGCAACCAGATCACCGCCACGCTGGTCGCGAAGGACCTCGACATCGCGCTCGGCACGTTCACGTTCCACGCCCAGGGCGACCTCGACCCGTCGGTCTTCGTCGGCGGCGCCGAGGGCAACGCGAACTTCAGCGCGGTCAGCGTCGTGGCGACGGTCGAGACCGACGCCGACGAGGCCACGTTCGACCGCTTCGTGAGCGAGCTGGAGCGTCGCTGCCCCGTCACGCAGCTGTTCCAGCGCAGCGGACTGGACTTCCGCTCCAGCTGGACCCGGAAGCCGCTCGCCGCGTGAGCGCCACCCTGCCGTCCGAGCTCGTCGGGTCGGTCGTCGAGCACCTTCCCGCCATCGCCGCGGGCGCGGCCGAGCGTGACCGCGAGCGCACCCTGCCGCGGGCCGAGCTCGACCTGCTGTCGTCGCTCGGCGTCCTCGCGGTCACGGTGCCGACGTCGCACGGCGGGCCGGGCGGCGGGGCGGCCGAGGCGGCCGAGCTGGTGCGCCTGCTGGCCACGGTCGACCCCAACGTCGCCCAGGTGCCGCAGAGCCACTTCGTGTACCTGCGGCTGGCCGAGCTGGCCGGGTCGACCGGTCTGCGCGACCGGCTGTTCGCGGACGTCCTCGGGGGCGCCCGCGTGGCCAACGCGCAGTCCGAGCGGGGCGGCGCGACCGTCACCGACATCAGCACGAGGGTCCGCTTCGACGACCACGGCTGGGCGGTGGTCGACGGTGAGAAGTTCTACGCCACGGGCAGCGTGCTGGCCGACTGGCTCGCCGTGCTCGCGCGCGACCGCGACAGCGAGGACCGGATCGCGTTCCTGCGCGCCGACACCCCGGGCGTCGGCGTGATCGACGACTGGGACGCCCTCGGCCAGCGCACGACCGCCAGCGGCACGGTGCGTCTCGACGCGGTCCGCGTGCCGCTCGACCACGTCGCACCACGGGCGACCGCGATCAGCGGACCGTACGGCTACGGCGCGTTCGCGCAGCTGCTGCACGCCGCGATCGACGTCGGCATCGCACGCGGTGCGCTCACCGACGCCGCCGCCTTCACACGCACGTCGTCGCGACCGTGGTTCGAGGCCGGGGTCGATCGGCCGGAGGACGACCCGCTGCTCGTGCAGCGCTACGGCGAGCTCGAGGTGGCGGTGCGCGCCGCCGAGGCCGCGCTCGAGGTCGCGGCCCGCGCCGTCGACGCCACCTGGCGCGAGCCGTCGGACGACGCCGCCACCGAGGCGTCGCTGGCCACCGCGGCGGCGAAGGGCCTGGCCGACCGAGCCGCGCTCGACGTCACCTCGGCGGCCTTCGAGCTGGGCGGCACCCGCTCCGCCGCCCGCAGCACGGCGACCGGCGCCCACGACCGGCACTGGCGCAACGCCCGCACCCACACGCTGCACGACCCCGTCCGCTGGAAGCTGCAGCACCTCGGCCGCTGGGCGGTCGCGGGCACCCCACCGCCGCGCAGCGCCCAGGTCTGACCCCCTTTCCCTCCCCCTTCCCGCTGAGTGTGACGTTTGCGGGGCGGATCCCGATGATCTGCCCCGCGAACGTCACGGTCAGCGGGGAGGGGAGGCAGGCGGTGTCCGGCATGTGGGACCGCCTGCCGGGTGGAGGGGGCCGGGTCATTCTCGAAGCATGAGCCTGACCTTCCACTGGTTCCTGCCCACCACCGGCGACAGCCGCTCCCTGGTCGGCGGCGGCCACTCCCTTCCCGCCGACGTCGCCCGCGGCGGAGGACCGGAGAACACCGCCGGCCGCTACCGCGAGCCCGACCTCGACTACCTCGTCGACGTCGCGCGCACGGCGGAGCGGCTCGGCTTCGAGGGCGTGCTCACGCCGACGGGCACGCCCTGCGAGGACGCGTGGGTGGTGACGTCGGCCCTGCTCGCGCACACCCAGCGGCTGAAGTTCATGGTCGCGCTGCGGCCCGGGCTCATCAGCCCGACGTTGCTCGCCCAGATGTCGTCGACCTTCCAGCGCATCTCCGGCGACCGGCTGCTGCTGAACGTCGTCGTCGGTGGCGACCCGTCGGAGCAGCTGCGCTTCGGCGACCAGGTGACGAAGGACGACCGCTACCACCGCGCCGAGGAGTTCCTCGAGGTCTTCCGGGCGGCGTTCACCGAGGCGGGCTCGACCTTCACGGGCGACTACTACGACGTGCAGGACGCGCGCACCCGCAAGCCCGGCACGGTCCCGCCCATCTACCTCGGCGGCTCGTCGGCCGCGGCCGGACCGGTGACCGCCCGCCAGGTCGACACCTACCTGACGTGGGGCGAGGCGCCGGAGGCCGTCGCGGAGAAGATCGCCTGGATCCGCAAGCTCGCCGACGACGAGGGTCGACAGGTCAAGTTCGGCATCCGCCTGCACACGATCAGCCGCGACACGAGCGAGGAGGCGTGGGCGGTCGCCGACCGGATGCTCACCGAGCTCGACCCGGCCGACGTCGCGAAGGCGCAGCAGGCCCTGGCCAGCAGCGAGTCGGAGGGCCAGCGTCGGATGCGCGAGCTGCACGGCGGCGTCGCCCCGACCGACGCGCGCAGCCTCGAGGTGCACCCCGGCCTCTGGGCCGGCGTCGGTCTGGTGCGCAGTGGCGCGGGCACTGCTCTCGTCGGCAGCCACGGCGAGGTCGCCGACCTGATCGGCGAGTACGCCGACCTCGGCATCGAGGAGTTCGTCCTGTCCGGCTACCCCCACGTCGAGGAGGCCTACTGGTTCGCCGAGGGCGTCCGCCCCATCCTCGCCGCCCGAGGCCTCGTCGGCTGACCAGCTCACCGCTGGTCGAGTAGCGGTACGCGCGACGAAGGAGCGCCGTGCCGCGTATCGAGACCACCCGGCAACGGCCCAGCGCGAACCAACCCCCAGCGACCGCCTGGAATGGTCTCGATACGTCTCCGCCAGCTCCTTCGTCGCA
>NZ_LUNF01000040.1:0-24529 GCF_001626145.1 Aeromicrobium sp. REDSEA-S32_B7 | reverse complement strand
GCCTTCGCCAGCTGGATCGCCATCGTGCCGATGCCGCTCGCGCCACCGTGCACCAGCAGCGTCTCGCCGTGCTGCAGCTTGGCCATCATGAACACGTTCGACCAGACGGTGGCCGCGACCTCCATGAGTCCGGCCGCGTCGACGAGGTCGATGTCGCGCGGCGCCATCGCGACCTGCCCGACCGGCACCGCCACGTACTCCGCGTAGCCACCACCGGACAGCAGCGCCACGACGTGCTCGCCGACCGTGTACTCGCTGACCCCCTCGCCCAGCGCGACCACGTCGCCCGAGCACTCCAGGCCCAGCACGTGCGTCGCACCCTCCGGCGGGTCGTAGAACCCCTGCCGCTGCATCAGGTCGGCCCGGTTGATGCCTGCTGCGGTGACCCGCACCAGCACCTCGCCGGGCCCCGGCTCAGGCGTCTCGACGTCGACGACCTGCAGGGCCTCGACCCCACCCGGCTCCGGAACCACGACAGCACGCATGCGTCCGAGGCTAGCCGCGCCGTCTCGGGTCCGCCTCGGCGGTCACGGGTCGGACGGGGGTGACGGGCAGGCGGGGCGACTCGTCGTGCTGCTGCGCTGCCTCGGGGGTCTCGTCCTGCTGGTGCGCTGCCTGTGAGGTCTCGTCGTGCTGGTGCGCTGCCTGCGGGGGTCTGGGCTTGCCGCTGCGCTGCCTGCGAGGGTCTCGTCGTGCTGGTGCGCTGCCGCGGCTTCCGCTGGGGGTGGTCTCCGAAAGGGCCTCGACCGGGCGGCTGGGCGGTCGGCGGCTCGGGTTCTCGGGCTGCGGCTCCCGCTGTGGACGCAATCTTCTGCGTTCGTGCGTCGGAGGTCGAAGGCTCCTGCGTTTGCTACGGGATCCCGTCGTGAACGCAGAAGCGTTGGACCTCAAGCGCACAAAGGAAGAATCGTGGGTGCCCTTGGGGGTGGGGTGGGCAGCGCTTCTCCCTTCTCGTGGCACGGTCCACGAGAAGGGAGAATCTCTGCCACGTCTGACCCCGTCGGCGGTGGATCTGCCACCTGGACAGCGCTGGGAAGGTGGCAGATCCACCGCCGACGGCGATTCGGTGGCAGACCCACCGCTCGACCCGCAAGACCAACGCACAGCCCGAGACCCAAGACCAGCGCGGTCGCGAGCTGCCCGCTCGAGGCCCTTTCGGAGCGCAGGACGAGTCGAAGCCGCGCCAGCGCAGCCCCACCCGATCACGAAGCCGCGCCGGCGCAGCCCCACTCGAGACAGAAGCCGAGCCGACGCAGCCGCAGGACGAGAGCTCGCGCGCAGAGCCACCCCACCCACTGGACAGGCGGGCCCCCGCACCCCGCCCTAGCGTGGACGTCGTGAGTCGACGCGTCCGTCTGGTGCTGCCCCACCAGCTGTTCCTGAAGCACCTGGAGGCGCCGTCGGGCACGACGTTCGTGCTGGTCGAGCACGACCTGCTCTTCCGGCAGTACGCGTTTCACGCGCAGAAGCTGGTGCTGCACCGGGCGTCGATGGAGCGGTTCGGGGAGCGGCTCGCGGACGCCGGTCACGAGGTCGTGCGGGTGCGGACCGACGGGCGGACGACGAGCCGGGCGGCGCTGGCGCGTGAGCTGCGGTCGGGCGACGAGGTGAGCGTGTACGACGTCGTCGACGACTGGCTCGAGCGCGACCTCGAGGCGTGCGCCGACGACGTCAGCACTTCTACGCGTGGCAGCGGCAGCGTCTCGACGTCCTCGTCGACGGCGACCAGCCCGTCGGCGGGAAGTGGTCGTTCGACGAGGACAACCGCAAGAAGCTGCCGAAGAGCGTCGACGTGCCCGACGTGACACGACCCGAGCGGACGGACGTGGTCGACGACGCGATCGCCTGGGTCAAGCAGGCCTTCCCCGACGCGCCCGGCGACATCGACGCGTTCGCGTGGCCCACCGACCACGACGAGGCCGCCGCGATGCTCGAGCAGTTCGTCGAGGAGCGGCTCCAGACCTTCGGCCCCTACGAGGACGCGATCACGACCCGGTCGGCGACCGTGTTCCACTCGGTCCTCACCCCGGCCCTCAACATCGGCCTGCTCACCCCGGCGCAGGTGCTGGACCGGGTGCTCGCGCACGCCGACGACCACGACGTGCCGCTGGCGTCGCTCGAAGGCTTCGTCCGCCAGGTGATCGGGTGGCGCGAGTACATGCGCGGCGTCTACGTCACGCACGGACGGCGGATGCGCAGCACCAACCACCTCGGCCACACGCGGTCGCTCGCGAGCGGCTGGTGGGATGCGACGACGGGCCTGGCGCCGGTCGACGTCGTGCTCGAGCGTGTCCTGGAGAGCGGCTACGCGCACCACATCGAGCGGCTCATGGTCGTCGGCAACGCGATGTGCCTGATGCGCATCGACCCCGACGACGCCTACGAGTGGTTCATGGCGCTGTTCGTCGACGCCTACGACTGGGTGATGGTGCCCAACGTGTACGCGATGAGCCAGTTCGCGGCGGGTCCGCTCGTCACCACGAAGCCGTACGTGTCCGGGTCGGCGTACCTGCGCCGCATGTCCGACCTGCCGAAGGGCGACTGGTGCGAGGCGTGGGACGGCCTCTACTGGACGTTCGTCCGCGACCACCTCGACGTCTTCGCGACCAACCCGCGCTCGCGCATGATGGCCCGCTCCTACGAGGGCATGGAGCCTGCGACGAAGGCCGCGCACACCCGGGCCGCCGCGCCGTTCCTGCGCGACTGACGCCCGGCTTTGCAGGGCTCACCGGCACCCGAAGGTGGTCGGGAACCGGTCTCATCCCGCTCTCAGTCCGCCCCTGTCACACTGGACGGCATGCGTGTGGCGGCTGTGCAGGTGGCGTCGACGATCGACTCCACCGCGAACCGGGACCTCGTCGAGGCCCGCCTGGCCGCGCTCCCCGCCGGCCTCGACCTCGTCGTCCTTCCCGAGGCGACCATGCACGACTTCGGTCCAGTCGACCACGACCTCGCCGCGGTCGCCGAGCCGCTCGACGGACCCTTCGTCGCGACGCTGGCCGCGCAGGCCCGTCGTCTGGGCGCGACCGTCGTGGCCGGCATGTTCGAGCAGACCGACGACCTGCCCTACAACACGCTCGTGGTGCTGGGCGCCGACGGCGACCTGCGCGCCACGTACCGCAAGATCCACCTCTACGACTCCTTCGGCTACACGGAGTCCTCGCGGCTGCGCGGCGGCGACGTCGAGCCGGTGGTGGTCGACGTCGCGTCGGCCGACGGCTCGTCGACGTCGGTCGGGCTCATGACCTGCTACGACCTGCGGTTCCCCGAGCTGGGTCGCGCCCTCGTCGACGCCGGTGCCGAGCTGCTCGCCGTGCCCGCCGCGTGGGTGGCGGGCGAGCACAAGCTGCACCACTGGCGCACGCTGCTCACCGCCCGAGCGGTGGAGGACGTCGTACCCGTCGTCGCGGCCGCGCAGGGCGGCGAGCGGTACACCGGGCACTCCCTCGTCCTCGACGCGTGGGGCACTACCCTCGCCGAGGGGGATGCAGGAGAGGACGCCGTGGTGACCGCCGAGATCGACCCCGCCGACGTCGCGCGAGCGCGCGAGGTCAATCCGTCACTCGCCAACCGACGGATGGGTCAGCGGTGAGTCGCACGCACGCCACGAGCAGCGGCGGACGCCGTCGGCTCGACGCCTCGGTACCCGTCGACTACGACGTCCCGGTCCGTCAGCCGCGTCTGGAGTCGCCGACCGCCACCCGGTACGCGTTCGCGGCCACGATCGTCGCGTGGGTCGTGGGCGTGCTGGCCGCGGGCTCGTCGCTCGTGGCGGTCGCGCACCCGCAGTGGATCGAGCGGGTGGGTGCGGCGCTGCTGCTCGTCGTGTTCAGCATCGGCCTGACGCACCGCGGCGGTGGCCACATGCGCATCTGGACGGTCGCGTCGTCGGTGCTGGCCGTGGCGGCGGTGGCGACGGGCGTGAACCTGCTCGTGGCCTCGGCGGCGGCGGTGTCGGCGATCCTCGCGAGCGTGTGGGCGGTGGTCGCGACGAGGCCGGCACGCACCGCCGTGGGTGCGGTCAAGGAGTTCGCGATCGCGCTGGTGGTGGCGTTGAGCGGCACGGTGGCGGTGGCGGCGTGGAACGCGCCGGTGGCCTACCAGCGGTTCAACCTCGTGGTGCTGGCTGCGTCGCTGACGGTGGCGATCGCGTTCGTCTGGAACCTCGGCGCCGGTCTGCACGGGCTCGGCAAGCAGAACCTGGCGATCATCTCGGGCGTCGCGATGGTGCTGGTGGTGCTGCTGGCGTACTCCAGCGTGGTGCGCACGCACGGTTCGGAGTCGTTGGTGGAGGGCATCTCGAACGCTGTCACGTGGATGCGGGAGACGGTCGGCGGGGTGCCCCGGCCGGTCGAGGTCTTCATCGGCTTCCCGGCCCTGATCGTCGGGGTGTCGTTGCGGTCGAAGCGGCGCGACGGCTGGTGGGTGCTGGTGTTCGCGGTGCTGGGCACGGGCGTGCTGACGACGTCGCTGGTGTCGCCGGGCGCGTACCCGTCGTACATCGCGCTGTCGACGGCGTACTCGGTGGTGCTGGGCGTGCTGGTGGGCCTGGTGGCGCGGTTCCTGCTGGTGCGCGAGCGCGGGTCGCGGTCGTCGCGGGTGCTGATGCCGACGCTGCGCTCGGAGCCTGGCCGGATCGCGCCGCTGAAGTAGTGCGAGAATCGGCGGTGGCGCCGCCCCGGTCCTGACCTGGCGGCTGCCGTGGAGGGGTGCCGGAGTGGCCGATCGGAACCGCCTTGAAAGCGGTCGTAGCGAGAGCTACCGCGGGTTCGAATCCCGCCCCCTCTGCCACCGGCGCGCAGCGCCCACTCGCAGAGGGCTCCGGATTCGAGGAGGAGCCGCTGGGGGCACCTCCCGCTTGCGGGGGCGGAACGAGCGGCGACGGAGTCCCGCCCCCTCTGCCACCGGCGCGCAACGGGCCCACGCTGAGCCGTTGCCGAGTGGTCTCGATACGCGGCCAGCGGGAACTGCCGGAGGCTCTATCTCTTGAGTGTGACGTTTCGGGCCCCGAACACCACGAATCGGGCCCCAAACGTCACACTCAGCGGGGTAGGGCAGACTGAAGGACCTCATGACCACCTACCGCCTCGACCGCGCCCCCGCTCTCGCCGTGGTGGGGGTCGTCGTGGTCGTCGCGGCGGTCACGGGCTTCGTCGCGTTCGTGGCGACGTCGGCGCTCGCGGGGGTGGTCACGGTGCTGCTGCTCCTCGCGGCGGTGGTGCTCGTGGCGCGTCCGCCCGTGGTGGCGAGGCTCGACGCGCACGGCATCCGCACGCGCCGGGCGCGGGAGCGCTGGGTCGACGTCGCCGACGTGTCCGTGCGCGACGGCATGCTGCTGCTCGCGCTGGGCGAGGAGGGGGCGGACCAGAAGGCGCTGCGGCTCTCGCTCGCGACGGTGGGCGCGCGGGCGCCGGAGCTCGTGCGCGAGGTGTACGACCGGCTGAACACCGCGCACGGCTACCGTCGCTTCGAGTGACACCGGTCGCCCCGTCCGTCGAACGGTAGGTTCGTCCCGTGCCCTCGACGTCGAAGCCACGCTCCCACTACGCACGCGGCCACCAGCGGCGCGCGGAGGTCGTCGCGGCCACGGTCGAGGTGATCGAGCGGCAGGGCATCGAGGGCGTCACCCACCGGTCCGTGGCTGCTGCCGCGGGGGTGCCGCTGTCGACGACGTCGTACTTCTTCGACTCCCTGGACCACCTGATCGGCGAGGCCGTCACCAAGATCGCCGAGGACGTCGTTGCCGGTGCCGACGCGCTCATCGTGCAGCTGCGGGACGCCGAGGGCGGTTCTCGACGCGAGGTCGTGGAGCGGCTCATCGAGCTGATGTCGGTGCAGCGTCCCGGTCCGCTGGTCGCCCAGTTCGAGGCCTACCTCGCCACCACGCGCCGACCGGAGCTGCGGGCGGCGGTGCAGCGCATCGTCGGCGTGTACGAGGACACCGCCGTCGCCGTGTTCGAGGCGCTGGAGGTCGACGAGCCGCGGCTGGCCGCGCGTCAGCTCGTGGCACTGCTCGACGGACTCGCCCTGCTCTCGGTCGCGGCGCCGCGGCCCGACGACACCGAGGTGCGCCGCGACGCGTTGCGGCGGCTCGCGGCCGTGCATCTCGGCCCCGACTGGGAGTGAGCGGTCAGCCCAGCACGAGCAGGCTGATCGCCACGTACTGGCACGTCCAGGCGGCGATCGTGAACGCGTGGAAGACCTCGTGGAAGCCGAACCACGCCGGCGCGGGGTCGGGCCGCTTCGTCGCGTAGACCACGGCGCCGAGGGTGTAGAGCACGCCGCCGGTGGCGATGAGCACGCCCGCGGCGACGTCGACGCCGAACACGCTGCCGATGAACGGCGCGATGCTCCACCCGAGCACCACGTAGAGCAGGGTCGACAGCCACCGCGGCGCGTCGATCCACAGCAGCCGGAAGCCGACGCCGAGCGCGGCGCCCACCCACACGACGGTGAGCACGGTGGCGCGCTGCCAGTCGTCGAGGGCGGTCACCGCGATAGGGGTGTAGCTGCCGGCGATGATCAGGTAGATGTTCGCGTGGTCGGCCCGCTTCAGGCGACGTTCGACGACGGGCGACCACCGGCCGAGGTGGTAGGTGGCGCTGGTCGCGAACAGCACGAGGCCGGTGAGCCCGTACACGGCGCTCGCCCAGCCGGTGTCGGCCGCGGGGGCGAGGGCCACGAGCACGATGCCGGCTGCGAGCACGAGCGGGGTGGCCGTGGCGTGCAGCCAGCCGCGCAGCCGAGGCTTCGCCACCCGCGCGACGACCTCGGCCACTGGCACCCCGCCGCCTGCGGCACGAGGAGTGCTGGACGACCGGTCAGCCACGAGGGTTCTCGGCCAGGCGTGCGGAGACGTGCCGCCGAGCGGCCTTCGACTCGGGCAGGAACGTCACGGCCGGGAACACGTGGAACCCGCCCGCGGCCTCCACCAGCGAGACGTCGACACCGGCACGACCCGCACGCTCAGCCAGGTCGCGGCAGTCCTGCAGGAACAGGTCCCGGTCACCGACGACGAGGGTGGTCGGGGGCAGCTCGTCGAGGTCCGCGAACCCGGGGCTCACGAGAGGGTCGCGCGGGTCGGTGCCGCCGGCCCAGAGCCGCCCGGCGTGCTGCAGGCCAGGCACGGCGAGGGACGGGTCGCGCGGCTCCACCTGGCCGACCCCGGGGTTGGACATCGTCACGTCGAGCCAGGGCGCGACGAGCACGAGGTGGTCGGGGACGGTCCTGCCCTGGTCGCGCAGGGCGAGCGCGGTGGCGAGCGCGAGGCCACCGCCGGCGGAGTCGCCCGCCCACACGACCCGTGGCCCGTACCTGGCGCGCACCGCGGCGTCGACGTCGAGCATCAGCGGTACGACGGTGGCGGCGGTGCCTGCCGGGGCGAGCGGGTACAGCGGCGCGACGACGCGCGCGTCGTTCTCGGTCGCCAGCGCGGCGATGAGGTCCCAGTGCTGCACGACTGGCGGGTTCACGTACGCGCCGCCGTGCACGTAGACGATGGTGCGGCGGGGGTCGGGACGTCGGGAGTCGACCACCTCCAGGCACCGCACGTCGGCGAGGGTCGTCTCGCGGAACCCGTACCGAGCCGAGTGGCGCCGGCGTGGCGCCGTTGCGCCGACGGTCGTGCTCCGTCTGCTCGGCCGACCCCAGCACGCGCTTGGTGCCGCGCGCGGCCAGGACCTGGCAGACGAGGCGCATCCGCCATGACGGGGAGGAGCGCAGGAGGATGGTGTCCATGGACTCATCCTAGCGAACATCGGACACTTGTCCGATGTTCGCTAGGATCGACTCATGGACGAGTCCTCCCTGCACGAGCGGCTGCTGGAGTCCGCCGTCGCCACCGTCGCCGAGCTGGGTTGGCGCGACGCGGCCGTGGAGCCGCTGTGCGCTCGCGCCGGGACCACGCCGGCGGCCTTCTACGCCGAGTTCGCCACGCTCGACGACCTCTTCGTCGCCCTCTACCGCCGCGAGGCCCGCGACCGGGTCGCGGCGATCGACCGCAGCCTGCGACGGCTCGTGTCGCGGCGTCGGCGGCAGGCCGGTGCTGGTGCGCCGGTGGAGCCCGCCTCCGCGGTGGCCGCCGTGGCCGACGCGGTGGGCGCGGAGCTCTCGGACCGTCGCTGGTGGCTCGTCAGCACCGAGTACATGCTCCGCGCCGTGCGCCACCCCGACGTCGGGGGTGAGTACCTGCGGGTGCGACGCGAGGTCCACGAGCAGGTTGTGGACGTCGTGGGACGGGCCGTGGCCGACCTCGGCCTCGTGCTGCAGGTCGAGGTCGACCGGCTCGTCGAGCTCGGCATCGTGCTGCACCGCGGCGTCGTCGGGCAGAGCCTGCTCGACCCTGTGGCGACGTCGGCGACCGACCTCGACCGGCTCGTCTGGGAGGCGCTGGTGGTCCCGGCGGCTGCCGCCGACGGGCCTCGGCCGACGTGGGCTCAGCGGGTGGGCGTGGAGGTGGCGAACGCGTCGACGAACGCGAGGTCGTAGGAGCCGGCGTCGGTGCCGAGACCCTGTGCCACCTGCGCCGCGACGGCGCAGCCCAGTCGAGCCGACTCCTCCGCGGAGCGACCCGCGGCGCGCCCGAGGACGAAACCGGCGGAGAACGCGTCGCCGCAGCCCGTGGTGTCGACGACGTCGATCGCGAACGCCGGCACCTCGACCACCTCGTCGGCCGTCACCACCACGGCCCCGCGTTCGCCGGCTGTCGCCGCGACGCAGCCGACACCCTTCTGCAGAAGGGCGCGTGCACCCTCGACCAGGTCGGTGGTACCGGTGAAGCCGAGCACCTGCTCGTCGTTCGGGAGCAGCACGTCGCAGTGCGGGAGCGCGTCCTGGATCCACTCGAGCATGCCCGGGTCGCCGGGTGCGAGCACGTCGATCGACGTCGTGATGCCCGCGGCGCGAGCGGCGGCCAGCAGCTCGCCGGCGGCGGGACCGCCGACGAACTCGGGTCCGCCCAGGTGGAGGTGGTCGACGCCCGCGAGGTCGGCGACGTCGGGCAGGGTGAACCCGCCGTTCGCGCCGATGACGTGCCACGCCGGTCGGTCGCCGTTCGGTCGCACGGGGATGACGGAGGCCGACGTCTGCTCCGTGGGGTGGGTCGCGAGGCCGGCGACGTCGACGCCCTCCTCCTCCAGCAGCGCGCGCAGGGTGCGGCCCGCCGCGTCGTCGCCGACCGCGCCGTAGGACCGCACGTGCGCGCCGAGGCGGCTCAGCACCAGGGCGGCGCCGCCGGCGGTGCCGGCGGCCGACAGCCGGATCGACTCCACGAGCTGGCCCTCGGAGCCCTCCGGCACGGACTCGATGCCGACGGCGTGGGCGTCGAGCACGTGCACGCCGACGGCGGCGACGGTGACGGGGGTGGGGGACGAGGTGCTCATGGGTTCTCCTGGACGGTTCCGTAGTGGCGCTCCAGCGCCTGGGTGATGACCGCGAGTTGCTGCTCCTCGGTCAGGGGCACGGGCTCGGACACCTGGCTCACGCGCAGCAGCAGCTCGGCGAGCCACTCGACGAGCAGGGCGTGGTCGACGGCCGACCGCAGGTCCTGCCCGAGGGCGACGGCGCCGTGGTGCGCCATGAGTGCCGCCTGGCGTCCGTCGAGCGCGGCGAGCACGTGCTCGGCGAGCTCGGGCGTGCCGAACGTGGCGTACGGGGCGACGCGGATCTCGCCGCCGAGCAGGATCTGCTGGTAGTGCAGCACCGGCATCGACCCGAAGCGCGCGGGGGCGCACGCCACGGCGGTGGCGGCGGGGGAGTGCGTGTGGACGCAGGCCCGGGCGAACGTGCGGCGGTACACGTCGAGGTGCAGCGTCAGCTCCGACGTCGGCTTCAGCCGCCCCGACACGACCGTGCCCGCCAGGTCGGTCTCGACGACGTCGTCGGCGGTGCAGCGCCCGAGCACCACGCCGGTGGCGGTCACGAGCACGCGGTCGTCGCCGAGGCGGGTCGACACGTTGCCGGCGGTGCCGACGAGCAGGCCGGCGTCGGCCAGCTCGCGGGCGGCGGCGGCGAGCGCCTCGCGGGGGTCGTCGGTCTCAGGGTTGGTCATCGGGCCTCCCGCGGCAGGGGTCGCTCCGAGCGCAGCAGGGTGTCGAGGTTCTGCATCGACCGCTGGAACTCCTGCGGCAACGACCGGCCGAGGACGGCCGCCAGCACGCGACCGAGCGGTCCGAGCGCGAGGCCGAAGGTGACCTCGTACGTCATCAGGGTGCCCCGCCCGTCCGACGTCGGCGTGAAGGTGAAGACGTTCCGGAAGTCCCGCAAGGGGGCCAGGCCCTCCCCTGCGTCGACCCGCCGCACGTGCGGCTCGACCTCGAGCACGGTCCACGTCGTCGTGGCGATGAGCGGTCCGAGGGTGCTGTTGCGCTCGCCGTACGTGTCGCCGACGGTGGCGCTGCCGTGGTGGCGGGTCACCTCCAGGCAGCCGTCGACCCACTCGGCGTAGCGGGACGTGTCGTCGACGACGGCCCAGACGTCCTCGACGGGGGCGTCGATGCGGCGCTCGGCGCGCACACGGTGCTGGCTCATGCGGTCTCCTCGTGGCGGGTGGTGCGGGTGATGAGGTCGGCGACGTCCTCGCCGGTACGGACGGCGCCGTCCATGTAGCCGTTCCAGTGGTTCGCGTGCTCGGCCCCCGCCCAGTGGACGCGGCCGTGGGGCACGTCGCGCCACGGTCCGAGCTCGGTGAGCACGCCGGGCGCGAGCACGGCGGTCGGCCCGCCGCGGGTCCACGGCTCCGTGGTCCAGTCCTGCTCCCAGTAGTCGGTCGGCTCGAGCGCGCGCGGCCCGACGACGCGGGCGAAGCTGCGCAGCACCGCCCCTCGCCGTTGCGCGGCCGGCCGGTCGGCCCACGTCTTCCAGGCGTGCGCGCCGAGGAATCCCATGAGCACCCCCGGGGCGCCGGACGGCGGGGTGTTGTCGAACATCGAGCACACCGGCTCCGCGTCGCCACGGAACAGCCCCTGCCCGGACAGCCCGTCCGCACGCCAGAACGGCTCGTCGTACACGGCCTCGCACTTCATGAGCGTCCCGAACGTCATGCGGCGGAACAGCTCGGCCTGCGGGGCGGGGAGCGCGGGCTCGAGGTCGATGCCGGCCACGAGGTGCGGCGGCACCGCGACCACGACGTGCTGCGCGTCGACGTCGAGGTGGTCGGTCGACACCCGCCCGCCCGACGCGTTCTGCGCGATCCGGCGCACCGGGGCGTCGAGCACCACCGCGTCGCCGAGGTCGGCGGCCAGCAGGGCGGAGAGGCGGTGGGAGCCGCCGACGAACCGCGACTCCTGTGCCCCGCCGTCGACGCCGATCATGCGGTCGAGGGTGCCGCGGTGCGTCTCGTCGCCCGCGCCGGCCACGTACCAGAGGGTGAACAGCGCCGACGCCTCCGCGGCCGTCGTGCCGTACGCCGAGCCGAGCAGGATCTCCAGCACCTCCACGGCGCCGCCGCCGAGGGAGAGGGACCGCGCCCACGACGCGGTGGTCATGGCGTCGAGCCGGTGCGCGTCGGGCGAGCGCCACGGGGCGTCGACGTCGATGCGCCGCACCGCACGGTCGAGCCGGGCCATGAGGAGACCGAGGTCGGGGAGGGTGGTCCAGGCCGGGGGGATGTCGCCGCTGAACCGGCGCACCGCCTTCCCGTGCACGTACACGGTGTCGCCGACGTCGTGGGCGCGGAACGTGTCGACGCCCAGCTCGGTGGCCAGGGCGAGCACGCGGTCCTGCGTCGGCCCGACGAACTGCCCGCCGGACTCGACCACCTGCCCGTCGCCGAGGTCGTGGTTGAGGGTGCGGCCGCCCACGCGGTCACGGGCCTCCAGCACAAGCACCGAGCGGCCGCGCTCCTGCAGACGTCGGGCCGCGGTGAGGCCGGCGAGCCCGGCCCCGACCACGACGACGTCGACGCTGCGCCGCTCCCGTGCCGTCATCGGACGGTCTCCCCGGAGGCGAGCGGCACGAGACGCTTGCGCAGCTGGCCGGCGGCCTCGTCGAGGACGCGTCGGGCGACGGTGCCGACGCCGGTGGCGTTCACGAGCCCGTGGACGATGCCCTCCTGGCGGGTGAGCGTGGTGGGCACGCCGGCCTCGAGCAGTCGGGTGGCGTAGGCCTCGCCCTCGTCGCGCAGCACGTCGAAGCCGGCGACGACGACGTGGGCGGGCGGCTGTCCCTCGAGGTCGGGGGCGAGCAGCGGCGAGACGCGCGGGTCGTGGGCTTGGGCCGGGTCGGTCAGATAGTGCGCCTTGTACCAGTCCATCTGGGCGTCGCTGAGGAAGAAGCCGTCGCTGAACAGCTCGTAGGAGCGGTGCTTGGTGGTCAGGTCGGTGACCGGCATGAACATCAGCTGGAAGGCGGGCACCGGGACGGACGGGTCCGTGCGGGCCTCCAGCGTGCTGACGAGGGAGGCGACGGCGGTCAGGTTGCCGCCCGCGCTCTCGCCGCCCACGGCCACGGCCGACGGGTCGATGCCGAGCTCGCTCGCGTGGGCGACCACGTGCCGGAAGGCCGCGACCGCGTCGTCGACCCCGGCCGGGAAGGGGTGCTCGGGGGCGAGGCGGTAGTCGACGGAGACCACGGTGATGCCTGCTGTGTCGGCGAGGTAGCGGCAGACGGAGTCGGCGGAGCCCAGGTTGCCGAGCACCCATCCGCCGCCGTGGAAGTAGACGAGGCCGGCGGACAGGGCGGGCAGCCCGGCGGGCCGGTAGATGCGAGCGGGCAGGTCCCCGCCGGGACCGGGGAGGACGAGGTCGCGCACGTCGTGCACGGGGTGCTCGTAGCCGAACACCCACGCCTCGCCGTCGATCTGGCGGCGGCCCTCCTCGACGGGCAGCGTCTCGAACGTCTCGCCGACCGCGAGGTTCAGCAGCCGCACCCCCACCTGGGCCTCGACGTCGAGCGTCTGCCCGTCGATCGAGATCGGCTTTCCGGCGATGGCGCGCTTGAGCGGCTGCGGCAGGCGACCGAGCGTGCGCACCACGCGGCGCGCGACCCGGTCGGACAGGGGTCGGTGGGTGGTCTGCTTCTCGGTCATGCGGGCTCCCTCGCTGTGCGTGTGAGCCAGGGTACACCGAACATCGGACATCTGTCCGATGTTCGGTGTTGTTCTCTCGTTGGACGTGCGGGGCAGAGCAGAAGACTTCACAGTGAAGTGAACGTCCATGACGAAGGAGACCCGATGTCCACCACCCGACCCACCGTGCTCGTCACCGGCACGAGCATCGCCGGACCCGCGTCGGCGTGGGGCCTGTCGCGCGCCGGCTTCGACGTCACCCTGCTCGAACGTTCGCCCGAGCCACGCACCACCGGCCAGAACATCGACGTCCGCGGGCTCGGCCGACAGGTCCTGCGCCGGATGGGCGTCGAGGAGGAGGTGCTCGCGCACCTGACCGGGGAGGACGGCACCCGCTTCATCGGCCCGGACGGGACCCCGGTCTCCGTCCTGCCGAAGCAGGAGGGCGCCGACGTCGACGGGCCCACCGCCGAGATCGAGATCCTCCGCGGACGTCTGTCGCAGATCGTGCTCGGCACCGTGTCGGCCGAGGTCGAGCAGCGGTGGGGCACCTACGTGACGGCCGTGGCGCAGGATGCCGACGGCGTCGACGTCGAGCTCGCCGACGGCACGCGCGAGCGGTACGACCTCCTCGTCGTCGCCGAGGGGCGCGGGTCGCGCACCCGCCGCCTCGTCATGGGCGACCGCACCGAGATCCGCGACGCCGGCGTCTCGATGGCGTACGGCACGATCGACCGTCGCCCCGACGACACCGACTTCTGGGACTGGTACACCGCTCCGCGCGGCCGGTCCGTCACCCTGCGACCCGACGACGTCGGCACGATCCGCGCCACGCTCACCTTCGCGTGCGAGCCGTTCGGCTTCGAGCGGCTCGACACGGACGCCCAGCTCACGGTGCTGCGCGAGCGCTTCGCGGACGCCGGCTGGCAGACCGAGCGCGTCCTCGACGGGTTCGAGCAGCACCCGGAGGAGCTCTACGCGCAGCGGTTCGCGCAGGTCGTGCTCCCGTCGTGGAGCGAGGGTCGGGTCGCGTTCCTCGGCGACGCCGCGTGGGGGTCGGGTCCGACCGGGATGGGCACCACGCTGGCACTGGTCGGGGCGTACGTGCTCGCCGGTGAGCTCGAGCGCACGCTGCACGAGGAGCGCACCCACGCCGACGCCTTCGCGGCGTACGAGTCGATGCTGCGCGCGTACGTCGACCGGCACCAGTCGCTGCCGCCCGGCGGTGCCCGCGTGATGCACCCGTCGTCGCGGCTCGGCGTGCGGGTGGTCAACACGATGTTCCGGCTGGCGGGGACGAAGCCTTTGAGCTTCCTGCTCGATCGCGTGTTCCTGCCCGACCGCAAGGGTGAGCCGATCCTCCCGGACTACGCGTTCTCCCGGCGCGAGGGGCGTCCGGCGGCGTAGAGTCCTGCTCCGACCAGGAGGTGCTGGATGACCGAGTCGGCGGCGAGGATGCTCGAGGCGCTGCGTGGCTACGTGGTCGCGTACCAGGAGTCGGTCCACGACCTCGCGCGCTGGATGGGCCTGCCGCCGTCGGACGGTGCTGCGTTCGGCGAGGTCCTGTGGGCGGAGGCGACGGGGCGGCCGATGTCGCCGGCGCGCCTGTCGGAGCGGGTCGGGCTGACGTCGGGCGCCACGAACGCCCTGGTCAACCGGCTCGAGCGCGACGGGATGGTGGCCCGCAGCCGCGAGAGCTCCGACCGTCGGTTGGTCACGCTGCGCGCCACGCCCGGGGCAAGGCGTCGGGCCGAGGAGTTCACCACCCAAGCCGCCCTCGCCCTCCAGGCCCTGCTCGCCCAGCAGGACGACGCCCATCTCGACGCCGTCCGCGCCACGCTCGACCGGTTCGCCGCGGTCCTGCCGCGCCACCGCTGAGGTGTCGGGGCAGGGAGCAGCCGACGGCCGACTTGGTGGCGTCAGCCTGCGTGCAGGCCGACGAACAGCCCGCGCCCGGACGGGCCGCCCTCCAGGTACTCCACGTCGAGGCCGGCCTGGCGGAAGGCCGTCTCGTACTCCTCGCGCTCGAACAGCGTGATCTCGTAGTGCTCGGTCTCGTGCCGCACCCCGTCCGTCGGGTCCGCGACCAACCAGTGGATCTCGAGCCGGGAGACCCGACCGTCACGCAGGGAGTGCGACGTCCGCGAGATCGCACGGTCCCCCACGCGGACGACGTCGGCCGCGACGTACCCGGGCAGGAAGGTCTCCGGGAACCACCACGGCTCGACCACCACGACACCCTGCGGCGCGAGATGGCGGGCGAAGGAGTCGAGGGCAGCGTCCAGCTCGTCGACGTCGACCATGTGCCCGATGGAGCTGAACATGCACGTCACGGCGTCGAACTGCCGAGGTAGGTCGATGGCCCGCATGTCGCCCTGGGTGACGGTGAGCTGCGGGTAGCGCCGTTCGGCGACCTCGATCATGGCGGGGGAGAGCTCGAGCCCCTCCACCCGGCCGAACGACCGCGAGAGGGGCTCGAGATGGCTCCCCGTGCCGCACGCGACGTCGAGCACCGAGTCGGCGTGAGGGTATCGCGAGCGCACCAGGTCGGTCACGGCCGATGCCTCGGCGGCGTAGTCCTTGCCCCGCGCCTCGTAGAACTGGTCGTAGAGCTCAGCGAACTCACCTTCGTACACGGTCTCCTCCTGGACGGGTCGGGCTGGACGGGATCGTCGGTCACGTGCGGGCGGCGACGGTGCGCCGCTCGATCTCCTGCGCCACGGCCGTCGGCGTCGGCTCGGCGCGCAGCTCCTCGCGGAGCGCGCGGGCCTGCGCGCGGTAGGTGGGCTGGTCCAGGACCGAGCGCACGGCGTCCGCCAGGGTCGCGGCATCGGTCTGCTGCGGGTCGAGGGAGAGGCCGGCGCCGGCGTCGGCGACCTGCTGACCTCGCAGCAGGCAGTCCCACTCGTGCGCGACCGCCACCTGCGGCACCGCCTGGTGCAGCGCCGATGCCCACGTGCCCGCCCCGCCGTGGTGCACCACGACGTCGCACGACTCCATGAGGGCGTTCATGGGGACGAAGTCGACCAGGCGAACGTTGGACTGCACCTGGTCGGGGGCGAGGCCGGAGCGGGTGACCACGACCTCGTGGTCGAGGTCGGCCAGACGTGCGAGCAGCTCGGGCAGGTCCGCGCCGTCGCCGAGGCCCGAGAAGCCGCCGGTGACGGCGATCCGTCGCCGACCGTCGTCGAGCCAGGATGGCGTCCGCGAGGGGCCGTTGTACGGGGCCGACGTCGTCCCGGGAGTGATGTCCAAGCCGGAAGGAAGCCGGAAGCGGGCCGGGATCTGCTCGACGGTCCACTGTCCGAGCGCGAGGTCGGGCGTCGCTTCGACACCGTGCTCGCTCGCCACGTCCCGGAGCCAGTCGGCCAGGGGGTCGGGGCGGCGGCGGTTCTCCTCTTGGTCGGCCCGCAGCGCGAGGAAGTGTGAGCGGAAGTAGCCGGTCAGGTCGGTCCCCCAAGCCACGCGCGCGTGCGCCGCGCCGCTGGCTCGCGCTGCGACGGCACCGGCGAAGGTGAACGGTTCCCACAGGACGAGGTCCGGCTGCCACCGGCGCGCGTGGTCGACGAGGCCGGCGACGAACTCGGGGTTGTTCACCCGCGGGAAGACCGAGCGTGCGTTCGCCGTCTCCAGTCCGAGCAGAAAGTCCCAGGAGTGCAGCTCGTCGTGGCGACGAGCGAAGTCAAGACCCGTGGAGTACCGGTGGACCTCGGTGGCCTCCGCGGGGTCGATCTCGAAGAGTCGGTGGTCGACACCGACCGGGACCGCCACCAGGCCGGCCGAGACGATGTCGTCGACGAGGTCGGGCTGGCTCGCCACCCGGACCTGGTGGCCCGCGAGCGTGAGCGCCCACGCCAGCGGCACGAGGCCCTGGAAGTGGGTCCGGTGGGCGAAGGAGGTGAACAGGACCTTCACGTCAGTGGCTCGCTGCCTTCTCGTGCAGGGTCTCGGCGACCTCGCGGACGCCGTCGCCGAAGGCGACCTGCGGGATCCAGCCGGTGGCCTCGGAGAACCGGCCGTCCCCGACGTCGTCGCTGCGGGAGTCGTTCTCGGCGGCGTGGTCCGGCGGGGCGACGCTCGTGACGGGCACGGGCGGTCGCCCCGTGGCGACGGCGACCGCGCGGGCCACGGTGGTGAAGACGTCGAGCAGCGACTCGGTGCGCCCGGCGGACAGCTGCCAGACCTGGCCGGCGACGGCGGCGCCGTGGTCGAACGCGGCCGTGACGGCCCGTGCCGTGTCGTGGACGTGCAGCAGGTCTCGGCGCACGGTGCCGTCGTTCCAGAGGGTCAGCTCGCCGCCCTCGAGGGCGCGATGCGCCATCGCCGCCACGATGCCCCGGCCGGTCTGCCCCGTCGGTCGAGCCACTCCGTACACGGTGGGCAGTCGCAGGATCAGCGGGCGGAGGACCCGCTCCTCGCCGGCCTGCTGCACGAGGCGTTCCGCCTCGATCTTCTGCTCGGCGTATCGGCTGACGGGACCGGCGGCGGCCTGCGCCGAGCTGAGGAAGAGCAGGAGGGGTGGCTCCCGCCGGCGGCTCGCAGCGTCCACCAGCTCCCGCACGAGGTCGACGTTGACGCGATCCGAGGCCGGGTCCTCGGCGTCTCGCCACGTGGAGCCCAGGGTGCCGTAGGCGGCGGCGTGCACGATCACGGAGGCTTCGGCGACGACCGTGCCGATCGTCCCCGGTGTCGCCAGGTCGAGTCGGCGGTCGGTCACACGCTCGGTCGCTGGTACTCCTGACCGCGACACGGCGAGGACCTGCGAGGCGCGCGGGACCAGCTCGGGGAGCAGGGCGCCGCCGACGTAGCCCGACGCCCCGAGCAGGGCGACCACGGGCGCCTGCCCGGCGTCCTCCGACATGCCTGCCCCCTCTGCTGCGCAGCCGCAAACGAGAGGATCGTACCGGAGTTGTCGTCGGACCGGTACGGCGATCCGCCGGCCTGGAACAAAGTGCCACTTCAGTTTGTCCAGCCGCGCCCGTTCTGGTTTGCTGGCCGAGCACGGGCGGTCGTGCCGAGCCCGGGGGAAGCTTGAAGTCGAGGAGTCAGTCGTGGACCGTCACGCCGCCGATCACCACGCACCCAACGACGTCGGGGAGCATGCGGCGGCCCTGCCGCTCGGTGGTGCCGACCGTGACGCGGTGCGCGCGCTCGCGCAGGCCTTGCGGCAGGAGGTCGTCGCTGGCCGGGTGCACGACGTCCGCGCCCTCGGGTCGGCTCTCGCCGCCGACGCCGCCACGTCGAGGACCGACGGCCACCGGTCCGTCGTCGTCCTCGACGACGCCGCCTCGGCGTCGGACCTGGTCGAGGTCCTCGACGCCGTCGTCGCCGGGCGTCCGCACGCACGCCTCGTCGAGGGAGCGCCGCGACGCGATCCGGGCATGACCGCCTTCGTGTTCCCTGGCCAAGGCGCGCAGTGGCCCGGCATGGGTGCGCGCCTCCGCGAGGAGTCGTCCATCTTCGACGAAGCCATGACCCGCTGCCTCGCGGTCCTGGGGGAGGAGCTCCCGGGATGGTCGGAGGATGCGCTGCACTCGGAGGCCGCCCTGCGTGCGGTCGAGGTCGTGCAGCCCGCGCTCTACGCGGTGCAGACGTCGCTCGCAGCGTTGTGGCAGGCTCACGGCGTCCGCGCGGACGTCGTCGTCGGGCACAGCATCGGCGAGCTCGCGGCGGCGCGTGTCGCGGGCGCCTTCTCGCACGACGACGGTGCCAGGGGAGCGTCCCGGTGGAGCCGCGCGATGATGCCGCTGGTGGGCGTCGGGGACATGGCGTCCGTCGGGCTCAGTCTCGACGAGGTACTCGCGCTGCTCGAGCGGTGGCAGGACCCCGATGTCGAGCTCGCCGGGGTCAACGGCCCGGGCTCGGTGCTGCTCGCTGGCGCCCCCGACGCCGTCCGACGTCGCGTCGCCGAGCTGCAGGCCGAGGGCGTCCGAGCCCAGGTGATCGCGGTCGAGATGGCGGCCCACTCCCGTCAGGTCGACGCCGTGGCTGCGGACCTCGCGGGCGCGTTCGACGGACTGGCTCCGGCGTCGCTGGCCCTGCCGTTCGTCTCCAGCGTGGCGGCGGGGCACGTGGACGGACCGGACCTCGTGGGCGCGCACTGGGCCCGGTGCTTCCGCGAGCCCGTGCGGTACGACCAAGCCGTCGCCGTCGCGCTCGCGGACGGCGTGCGGACCTTCGTCGAGGTCAGCCCGCATCCGGTGCTCACCGCGGTAACCCGGCAGACGATCGAGGGCGAGGGCGTCGAGGCCCAGGTCGTCTCGACGCTGCGCCGCGACGTCGGCGGGTGGGCGACGTTCCTACAGTCGCTCGCGCAGGTCTGGGTCGCCGGGACCGACGTCGATTGGTCGGCGGCCTACCTCGGCGTGGAGCCCGCCGGTCTCCCGGTAGCCGTCCCCGTCGGACCGCTGTCGCCCGCCGGTGCTGGTCCGGCCGGTCAAGAGGCCGCCCCGTCGGTGGCGGAGTTCGTGGCGGCGGTCCGCGCACATGCCGCGACGGTGAGCGGCCGCGAGGTCCGTGCGGACGAGACCTTCCTCGACATGGGCCTCGACTCGGTGCTCGTCGCGCAGCTGCGCACCCAGCTGCAGGAGGAGCTGGGGCGTGCGGTCCCGATCACGTCGTTCTACGACTTCCCCACCCCGCAGGCGCTCGCCGAGGCCTTGACCGGTGGGTCCGACCGGCGACCGGCCCGACCGGCGCCCCCGGTGGCGCGCGTGGACGACGAGCCGATCGCCATCGTCTCGATGGCCTGCCGGCTGCCGGGCGACGTCGACACCCCCGAGCGCTTCTGGTCGATCCTGTCCGAGGGCCGCGACCTCGTCGACGGGCTCCCCGCGGACCGCGACTGGGACGTTGACGCGCTGCTGCACCAGGACACCTCCCGGTCCGGGACGACGGTCCAGCGCGCCGGGGGCTTCCTGCGCGCCGTGGCCGACTTCGACCCCGCGTTCTTCGGGCTCTCTCCCCGGGAGGCGCTGGCCATGGACCCGCAGCAGCGCGTGCTGCTGGAGCTGTCCTGGGAGGCGCTCGAGCGGGCGGGGATCGCGCCGTACTCGTTGCGTCGGACGCGGACCGGCGTGTTCGTCGGGTTGATCCCGCAGGAGTACGGACCGCGGCTCGCCGAAGGCGGCGCCGGGGTCGAGGGCTACCTGATGACCGGCACCACCTCCAGCGTGGCGTCGGGGCGCATCGCCTACACGCTCGGTCTCGAGGGGCCCGCGCTGACGGTCGACACGGCCTGCTCGTCCTCCCTCGCCGCCCTGCATCTCGCGTGCGCCTCGCTGCGGCGCGGCGAGACCCCGCTGGCCCTTGTCGGAGGGGCCACGATCATGCCGACGCCGGGCATGCTCGTCGACTTCAGCCGGATGGGCTCGCTCGCTGCCGACGGTCGCTCGAAGGCGTTCTCCGCGGACGCGGACGGCTTCGGCATGGCCGAGGGTGCCGGCATGGTGGTGCTCGAGCGGTTGAGCGACGCCCGGCGCCACGGCCACCCCGTGCTCGCGGTGGTGCGCGGCAGTGCCATGAACTCTGACGGTGCGAGCAACGGGCTGTCGGCCCCGAACGGCCGTGCGCAGGTCAGGGTGGTGCACGACGCGCTCGTCGACGCCGGGCTGTCGGCCGCCGACGTGGACCTCGTCGAGGCGCACGGCACCGGCACGCGGCTGGGCGACCCGATCGAGGCCTCCGCCCTGCGCGACGCGTACGGGGAGGATCGCGAGCGACCGCTGCTCCTCGGATCGGTGAAGTCGAACGTCGGCCACACGCAGGCGGCCGCGGGCGTGGTGGGACTGATGAAGCTCGTGCTGGCCCTGCGGCACGAGCTGGTGCCGCCGACGCTGCACGCGGCCGAGCCGTCGACGGAGATCGACTGGTCCGACGGCACGCTCGAGCTGGTGCAGGAGCCGACGCCGTGGCACCGCGGCGAACGCCCCCGCCGGGCGGGGGTCTCGTCGTTCGGCATCAGCGGCACCAACGCGCACGTCGTCCTCGAGGAGGGGCCCGCCGCGGTCGAGCCGGAGGTGGACGCAGCGACCACCAGACCAGCGACGCCCGCACCGACGACCACCGCACCCGTCACCGCCGCTCGTCGCTCCGTCCCGCTGATGTTGTCGGCCAGGACGCCGCAGGCCCTGCGCGCCCAGGCGCGCCGGCTGCTCGACGCCGACGTCCTGGCAGCGGACGCCCCCGTCGTGCCCGTGGCCGCCTCCCTGCTGCACCGTCGCAGTCGGCTGGAGCACCGCGCCGTCGTCGTCGCCGACGACGCAGGCAGCGCGCGGGTTGCGCTCGGTCGCCTCGCGGACGGCCAGCCGTCGCGGGACGTGCTGCTCGGGCGGGGTCGTGACCGCCGCCGGCCAGCGTTCGTCTTCCCTGGCCAGGGGGCGCAGTGGGTGGGCATGGGTGCCGACCTCCTCGAGCACTCGACCGTGTTCGCCGAGGTGATGCGGGAGTGCGACCGGGCTCTCGCGGGCCACCTCGACGTCTCGGTGCTGGAGACCCTGCGGTCGGGGTCGCCCCTGGACCGCGTCGACCTGGTGCAGCCGGCCTTGTTCGCCGTGATGGTCTCGCTCGCCGAGGTGTGGCGCGACAGCGGCGTGCAGCCGTCCGCGGTGGTGGGGCACTCCCAGGGCGAGATCGCCGCGGCCCAGGTGGCCGGGGCGCTCGACCTGGAGACCGCGGCGCGGGTCGTCGCGCTGCGCAGCAGGGTCCTGCGCGGCATCGCGGGACGCGGCGGCATGGTGTCGCTCGCGACCACCCCCGACGACGCGTCCCGCAGGATCGCCCCGTTCGGCGACGCGCTCGCCGTCGCGTCGGTCAACAGCCCTCGCGCCGTGGTGGTCGCGGGCGACCCGTCCGCGCTGGACGACCTGCTCGCGCAGTGCGAGGCCGACGGGCTGCGCGCCCGCCGGATCCCGGTCGACTACGCGTCGCACACCGCGCACGTGGAGTCGCTGCGGGACGACGTGCTGCGCGAGCTGCGCGGCGTCAGCGCGACGACGGGCCGGGTCCCGCTGCACTCCTCGCTGACCGGCGCGCCCATCGACACCAGCACGATGGACGCCGACTACTGGTTCAGGAACCTGCGCGGCCAGGTGCGGTTCGCCGAGGCGGCGCGGAGCCTGCTCGCCGAGGGCACCGACGCGCTCGTCGAGGTCAGCCCGCACCCGGTGCTGACGATGGCGCTGGAGCAGGTCGTCGAGGACGCCGACGCCGACGCCGCCGTGCTCGGGACGCTGCGGCGCGGCGAGGGCGGCGCCCCCGACCTCGTCCGGGCCCTCGCGGAGGCCCACGTCGCGGGACTGCCCGTCGACTGGTCGCGCGAGCTCCCCCGCGAGGCCGCCACGGTCGAGCTGCCGACCTACCCGTTCCAGCACGAACGCTTCTGGTTGGAGACGCCGCTCGCGGGTGCGCGTACCGGGGGACCCGCCGACGACTGGCGCTACACGGTGCAGTGGGAGCGGACCGAGGTCGCCGACGTCCCGGTCGCGGGTCGCGTGCTGCTGGTCGCGTCCGACTCCGCGGCCCACGAGGTCGACGCCGTCCGACGCGCCGTGGAGCAGCGCGGTGGGCTGGTCGAGGTCGTGGGTCCCGACGACGTCGAGGCGTCGTGGGGACGCTCGGGAGTCGACGGCTCGCCGACGCTGGGCGTCGTGGCCCTCCCGCACGACGGCGACGAGCGCGACCCGCTCGCGGCCACGGAGGCGCTGGGCGCCCTCGTGCGCTCGTGGTCCGGCGCGCAGGACCCTGCGCCCCTGTGGGTCGTGACCCGCCGCGCCTCCGACGCCGGTGGCAGCACCGTCGACCCCGCGCAGTCGGCCGTCGTACAACAAGCGCGTCCTCAACGACCTCGACGACGACGCCGCCGGGGTCGTGGCGGCCGCGGTCGCCGCAGCTGGCCCGGAGGACGTCCTCGCGGTGCGCGGCACCGACGTGTGGGCGGGTCGTCTCACGGCCGACCCCGTCCCGCAGGAGCCCCGGCCCTGGACCCCGTCGGGCACCGTGCTGGTCACGGGCGGCCTCGGTGCGGTCGGACGGCACGTGGCGCGCTGGCTCGCGCGTTCGGGCGCCGAGCACCTGGTGCTGCTCGGCCGTGGGGGCGAGCGTGGCGAGGCGGCCGCCGAGCTCCGCGCGGAGCTCGGGGCCCTCGGGGTCGGGGTCAGCGTGCACGCGTGCGACGTCGCCGACCACGACGCGCTCGCCGCGGTGGTCGCCGCCGAGCGGGCCGAGGGTCGCACGGTCGCAGCGGTGTTCCACGCCGCGGGCACGTCCACCACGACACCCGTGGTCGCGCTCGAGCCGGCCGAGCTGCGCCGCGTCGCGGCCGCCAAGGTGCAGGGGACCCTGAACCTGGCCGACCTGTGCGACGAGGCGAGCACCCTGGTGCTCTTCTCCTCCAACGCCGGCGTCTGGGGCAGCCCGGGCCTGGGGGCCTATGCCGCCGCGAACGCCTTCCTCGACGGGTTCGCCCGCAGCCGGCGCGGCACCGGCGTCACCTCCGTGGCCTGGGGCCTGTGGGCCGGCGAGACCATGGCCGGCGTCGAGGGCAACACCTACCTGAAGGGCCAGGGGGTGCGGGCCATCCTCGACCGGCTCGCGCCCGCGGCGCCGAAGGCGCCGCAGGCCGCGGACGCACCGGCGGCCGACCTGCTGGTCGGTGCCACGACGCCGGAGGAGCGGCGTCGTCGTCTCGAGGTCGTCGTCCACCGCGAGGTGGTCGGTGTCCTCGGGCTCGACGAGCACGCCGCCGTGGACCGGCACGTCGCCTTCCGCGACCTCGGGTTCGACTCCATGACGGCGGTGGAGCTGCGCAACCGTCTCGCGGAGGTCACCGGGCTCCGCGAGGGCGTGACCGTGGTGTTCGACCACCCCACGGTCCACCGACTCGCGCAGCACTACCTCGACCGGCTCCGGGAGGGCTCGGCCGACGAGGTCGCGCAGACACCCGGACCTCTGGGGGTGCCGTCGGCGCCGTCGACGGAGGAGGACCCGATCGTCATCGTCGGCATGGCCTGCCGGCTCGCCGGCGGCGTCCGGACGCCGGAGGACCTCTGGGACCTGGTCGCGCGAGGCGGGGACGCCGTCACCGACATCCCGACCGACCGCGGCTGGGATCCCGACCTGCTCGCCGGCATCGCCGAGACGAGCGAGGCCGAGACCATGCGGGGGGCGTTCCTCGACGGAGCCGCCGACTTCGACGCGGCGTTCTTCGGCATCTCGCCGCGGGAGGCGTTGGCGATGGACCCGCAGCAGCGCCAGGTCCTCGAGACGACGTGGGAGCTGTTCGAGAACAGCGGCATCGACCCGCGGTCGCTGCGCGGCACGCGGACGGGGATCTTCCTGGGTGCCGCCTACCAGGGCTACGGCCGCGACGCGGACGTGCCGCAGGAGGCGGAGGGCTACCTCCTGACCGGTGGTTCGTCGGCCGTGGTGTCGGGTCGGGTGGCGTACGTGCTGGGTCTGGAGGGGCCGGCGATCACGGTGGACACGGCGTGCTCGTCGTCGTTGGTGGCGTTGCATCTGGCGGTGGGG
>NZ_LUNF01000004.1:0-3643 GCF_001626145.1 Aeromicrobium sp. REDSEA-S32_B7 | reverse complement strand
GCGCAGTACTGGTCGACGATCTCGGGATACCGGGGCGTGCCCCACCAGGCGGACGGATACAGAGGCCCTTTCGTGAGAAACGCCAGCCAGTTGCCGAGGCCATTGGTGGCGATCCAATCAGTCGCGAGGGCAGGAGCCCCTTGCTTCTCGGACCGAAGGTCGGACTTCGACTCGTCGGTCGGCAGCATGGCTCTGAGGTCGTCCAGCAGGCTCTCGAGAAGAGCCTGGACCGCAGCGAGATCGTCGACACGCTCTGCAACGGCAGTGATCGCCAGTCGCGCCGGCTCGGTTGCCCATGCGTTCTTGCGCAGCATGTCCTCGTCCGACCAGGGCCCTTCGGCGTGTGCCAGGGTCTCCACCGCATTCGTGTTGCGATACCAGTTGCTGACCAGCCCGACTGCGGCCTCATGGATGTTGCCCTGCGATGGCTCGAGCCCCTCTCCCCACTGCTGGCGGGCGAACTCCATGATCTGCTCAAGTGACATGCTCATCGTTCGTTCCCTCTACTAACGCCAGTGGCCTGCCTGTGGATCCCAATTGCGGATCGTCTCGCCGGAGCCCACCACAGGATCTGCGAAGGCGAAGACGCCCTCGAGGACTCCGGCGAGTGACTCAGGTAGGTGATCGGAGTTGCTGCGCCGGCGCCAGGCAATCCAACGCGCCTGACCGAGGTCGGCGTACCCGTCGAGGACTTCAGCCAGCGGCGACAAGTCCGCACCACGGTGAGCCGCGACGGCATCGATCGCCATCCGAAGGTCCGAGGCCGACACGGAGTGCCGCCGCGAGAGCGTCCAGATGTCTCCGAAGTCGCGCCACCGAGTGTTGGCGACGCCCCGCTGGATCGCGGTCACCGCCAGGCGGGCGCCCATGCTGACGCGAATGCCGGAGTACGCGTCCTCCTCCCGAATCACCTCCGACTTGGCCGCCTCGGGAAGGAACACGACGCCGTCCTCCAACGGCGACGACGCCTCGACGATCGAGCGGACGAGCTCGAGCACGGTCTCGGCATCGTTCGCCAGGTCGAGCCCAGCGAGGTCCACGTCCCGCGTCGGCCGGCGCTCGTCGAAGGCGGCCAGTAGTACGCCGCCCTTGAGCACGAACCGATCCCGAAGGTCAGTCGCGGCCAGCCGGCTCAGGAACGCCTCCAGGACGTAGAGCTGCAGCAGCTCCTGGGTCGGGCGCTTCTCGCGCTGCGCACGATTCCTCAGATCAAGATAGGCGTCAGCCTCAGGCGTTCCCCGAGATATTCGGCTCACAACAGGATTTCCAGGGTCTTGCGCATGGCGCTCGCAGCCCGCGGGAACGACCTCGACAGCCGGAGCACCTCAGACGGCTGCCCGCCCTGGCGAAGCCATCGCTTGAGGGCATCGTTGGCGAGATCCTCGCCCACGAGATGCCGGAGGCGGAAGGCGTCGATGATGCTGCGCTCGGCCGAGTAGATGCCGATCGAGTGATGGTCATCGAGTGCCAACTGGTCGCGACCGAGCTCGAACGTCGCCTTGTCGAAGTGGCGCCACCTGACGGGCACGTTCGTCCCCGGCATCCCCCTCCCCCGCGGGATCGCGATGTCGAACTCGGCCGGGATGTCATCGATCAGTCCGTGCCTGGACAGCGCTGACCTCAGGCAGATCGTCGCCATGGGGGCCTTCGCGGCGATCTCCAGCAGGTCGTCGTCGCCGATTGAGTCAGCCTTGCGATACAGGCCTCGCGAGATCGCGGTGATCTGGCCGCTTTCGATCAGCGAGCGGAACTGGCGCTCGTTGAGCCGTTCGCGTGCATCGGAGTATCGAAAGGTGTCCGGGAGCATGGCGAGCAGCACTGAAGCGGTAGACGTCACCCTGCTCACCTCCGTAGGAAATCCTCAACAGATCTGCCTCTAGTGTACAGGTTTTCCTACATGGTGTCTCCGTGCGAGGCGTGACCCGTGTGGCCGGTCGTCGATCGGCTTCCGACCGGGATCACCGGGGACCAGCAGCTCACGCCGAACGGCGACAGTCGCATCCGAAATGACAGAAGGCCCGGACCTGATGGTCCGGGCCTTCTGTGACTGGTAGCGGGGGCAGGATTTGAACCTGCGACCTCTGGACGCCATCAGGGGCATCGCGAGGACTACGGTTTCGGGCCGGAAGCTACCGATTCACGTGGTGTGGTGAGGGATTCCCCCTCGCTTCCGGTCTCAGGATACCGGTTTGGTGCGGAGCGGAACGGACCCAATGTGGACAGTAAATGGCCACAGGTCCAATCCCCCGCATGTCCGTTGGTGCGTGCCTGGGGAGCCCTTCGCCCCACTCTGCGGCGACCTAGACTCAGCACTGTGAGCCGGAGCTTGATCCAGCGCGTGCATAATCCCCGCAACGGCGAGTGTGGCTGCGACGCCGCCTGCTGGTGCCGCCGTACGGCGGTTGGTCGCGCGGTCAAGTGGTGGTTCCCGGCCAGGCTCTTTGGAGTGCACCACCAGAGCGAGGCGACGGCGCAGTGGAAGCGCGACCAGGACTCAACTGGATAGGCCGCTGGAACGCAAGCGACGGTCGGTTCCCAGTTGGATGCGGGGTTGCCGACGATGTCGTGGGAACCGGCGAGCTGGCGGCCGGACGAACGTCGACCCCGCATCACGTGTCTGGGGCGATGATGTGACAGATCTTCGAGTCGGTGCAGTCCGCTGGATCGAGGCGGTGACTGCGGCTGATGAGGCCTTCGAGGTCCCTTTCCAGGGCGGCGAGTTCCTCTTGCCGGGTCCTGATGTCGTTCAGCTTGGTCATGAGCAGGGAGTGGACGTGGGCGCATGGGACGGCGCCCTCGCGGCGCTGGTCGAGGATGCTGGCCAGCTCGACCAGGGTGAGCCCCGCTGACTGTCCGCTGCGGATGAACGCGAGTTGGGCGAGGACCGAGGCGTCGTAGTCGCGGTATCCGTTGGGACCCCGCGGTGGCTGGGGAAGCAGGCCACGCCGCTCGTAGAAGCGGATGGTCTGTGCCGCTACGCCCGCCGCCTCGGCAGCCTCTCCGATGCGCATGCTCTCATTCTACGCCTTGACCTTGCACCATGGATCAAGGTTTAGCGTGACGGCCATGGACATCACGCTGCTCTACTTCGAGGACTGCCCGAACTGGAAGATCGCGGACGAACGACTCCGCGTCGTTGCGTCGGAGGCCTGACCTGCCGCCGCTACCGCACGCCGGACGGATTCCAAGGCGCACCGACCCTCGAGCAACTGCGGGCGGTCCTGGCCGATGCGTGACCGCATCACTACATCGGCCCCATCGCGGCAATGGCCGGCGCCATCGGTCTCTGTTGCGGCCTGCCGGTCCTGTTGTCGCTGGGGATCGCCGGCGCCATCGCTGGCTGGTCCCTGCAGAGCTGGGCGCTGATCGGGCTAGGGCTCGCGCTCGCCGCTGCCGGATGGGCACGGTGGGTCCGAGGCCGGGGACGCGATCGTCCGACCCATCACCCGAGACCGACCGCGCAGGCGGACACCTCACCCGTACAGAACGCTGACAACTCCACCGACCTGACAGTCAAGGAGAACACCGCATGAACCAGCACTTCGACCTGATCGTGATCGGCGCCGGCATGGCCGGGGTCGCCGCCGCGAACAAGTGCGCAGCCCAAGGATGGGAAGTGGCCATCGTCGACTCACTCCCCTAC
>NZ_LUNF01000039.1:0-4736 GCF_001626145.1 Aeromicrobium sp. REDSEA-S32_B7 | reverse complement strand
CCGCGCCCGACGACCTGCGCGCGGGGGAGCGGGTCGACGTCTGGGTCGGTCCGTCACCCGACGGCGACCCCGTCGCGACCGACTCCGGTCCGGCGCGGCTGCTGCTCGAGGGCGTCGCCGTCGTGCGGGCCGGGGCCGTCGGGGCGTCCGGGGGTGCGCGCACCGTGCTCGTCGACGTCGGCCCCGACCTCGACGGCGCCACGCTGGCCCGGTTGACGTCCGGCCACGTGACGATCGTGCGGCGCTCGTGACCTCCTCCCCGCCGCGACGGGTCGTGCTGGCGGCCGCCGGTGCAGGCTGGGAGGCGGCAGCGGTACGGGCCGTCGAGGCCGCGCCAGACCTGCAGCTCGTGCGTCGGTGCGTCGACGTCGCGGAGCTCGTCGCGGTGGGGCGTGCGGGTCGTCGGGCTCGGCCCCGCCGACCGCGCGTCGGCCCTGGGCGCCGACGCCGTGGGCGCGAGCGACGACGTCGTCTCGGCGCTGCGGACGGTCCGGCTGCGCGCCGACGACGGACCCGCCGCGGACGAGCCGCCCGGAGGGACGCGCGACGCGGCGGAGCCGCCGCGTGACGGCCTGGTCGTGGCCGTGTGGGGGCCGCAGGGCGCGCCCGGGCGCAGCACCGTGGCCCTTGCGCTGGCCGACGCGATGGCGCGCACCGGCCGGCGCTGCGTGCTCGTCGACGCCGACACCAGCGGCGGCGCCCAGGCGCAGCAGCTCGGGCTGCTCGACGAGGTGTCGGGCCTCATGGCGGCCTGTCGTGTGGCGAACCAGGGCCACGAGGAGCAGGTCGAGGAGCACCTGCAGGTCGTCCGGGACGGCTTCGCCGTGCTCACCGGGCTGCCTCGCCCCGACATGTGGGTGCACGTGCGGGCGGCGCCCCTCGAGCGCGTGCTGCGACGGCTGGCTGACACGCACGACGCGGTCGTCGTCGACGTCGCGTCCTGCCTCGAGGCGCCCGACGGGCCGGGCGGTGGTCGCGACCAGGCCACGGTGACCGCGCTCCAGGTCGCCGACGTCGTCGTTGTGGTGGGTCGGGCCGACCCCGTCGGGCTCACCCGTCTGGTCCGGGGACTGCACGACCTGCGCGACCTGGTGCCCGACGAGCCGGTCGTGGTGCTCAACCAGGTGCGTGACTCGATCGGGTGGAGCGTGGAGCAGCTGGCCTCGACGGTCCACCGGCTCGCCGGCGTCCGCCCGCTCGTCGCGCTGCCGCAGGACGGGCCCACGGTCGACACCGCCGCGCTGCGCGGGGCGACCCTTGCCGAGGTCGACCCGAGGTCGGCGCTGGTCGCCTCCGTCCAGACGCTGGCGACGCTCGTGACCCGCGTCCGTCCCGTGACGCTCGCCGCACCCACGACGTGAACCACGCCGCACGCCGGACGTCGATACCGGTGGTAGGTTCGTCGGGATCTGCGAGGAGTGAGATGCAGCGCCTGAGTCCTCTGGACGCGATGTTCCTGAACCTGGACAGCCCGGACGTGCCCCGCCAGATCGCCTCGCTGGCGATCCTGGAGCCCGGGGGCTCGCTCACCTACGACCGACTCATCGGCGTCATCAACGAACGGCTCGACATCGTCCCGCGCTACCGCCAGGTGCCGCGCAAGGTCCCTGGCGCGCTCGGCACGCCCCTGTGGACCGACGACGAGGACTTCGACATCTCCCTGCACGTCCGCCGGTCCGCGCTGCCCCGCCCGGGCACGCGCGACGCGCTCCACGAGCTGGTCGGTCGGCTCGTGGCCCGTCGCCTCGACCTCGACCGCCCGCTCTGGGAGCTCTACCTCATCGAGGGCCTGGAGGACGGCAGCGTGGCGCTGCTGTTCAAGGCGCACCAGGCGCTCGTCGACGGCTCGGAGACGATCGACCTCGCGCAGGTGCTGCTGGAGGAGACCGACCGGGTCCGCGACATCCCGCACGAGGACTGGAACCCGCACCCGCGGCCGGGTCCGCTCGGCGTCGTCGCCGCCACGCTGGAGCGCAACGTGCGCCACCCGGGCGAGGCGTTGCGGATCGCCGAGATGAACGTCGGACGCGTCGCGCGCCACCTGCCGGTCATCGGTGCGGGCGCGCCGTCGCAGCGCGGCGTCCTCTCGGGCACGCTGTCGCGCCACCGCCGGTTCACGACCGTCTCGACCTGCCTCGAGGAGTACCGCCGGGTGCGCGACCAGCACGGTGGCACGGTCAACGACGTCGTGCTCGCCGTCATCACCGGCGGCATCCGCGGCTGGATGCTGACGCGCGCCGAGCCGGTCACCGCGAAGACGAGCTTCCGCGCCATGGTGCCGATGTCGGTCGCGGCCGACGACGGCCTGCCGACCTCGCTCGGCTCGAAGGTGCGCGGGCACCTGCTCTCGCTCCCGGTGGGCGAGACGAACCCGGTCGTGCGCCTGCACCAGGTGTCGTACGCGCTGAAGGACCACCGCGAGACCGGCTCCGCCGTCGCCGCCAACCAGCTGGCGAGCCTGCCGGGCTTCGCCACGTCGACGTTCCACGCGGTCGGCGCACGCGTCGCCGCGACCGAGACGTCGCGCGGGCACCACCTGACGATCACCAACGTGCCCGGCCCGCAGGAGCCCGTCTACATGGCGGGGGAGCAGGTGGCCGAGGTGTACCCGGCGATCCCGCTCATCGACCAGCGTGTCGTGTCGATCGGTGTCACGTCGTACCACGGGGGCGTGTTCTTCGGGATCGTCGCCGACCGCGAGGCCGTGCCCGACGTCGACGTCCTGGGGCAGTGCATCGAGGAGGCCCTCGAGGAGCTGGTGGAGACCGTCGGACCGCGTCGGGGTCGGGCCCCGCGCGGCCGGCAGAAGCCGAGGAAGGCATGAGCGTGCGGGTGTGGGTCGGGGTCGACGCCGAGCGGCTGCGCGCCCTGCGCGACGGCAGCCCGCTCGACGGCGAGGTCGTCGCCGCGGAGTCCGACGACGAGCAGCACGAGCTCGAGGCGCTGGAGGCCGCGGCGGAGGACGGTCCGGTCGTGGTCGTGGCCGAGGTGGCGCAGTCGGCCGACGGGTCGACCGCCGACGTGACCCTCGCCGACGTCGAGGCCCTGCACGTCGACGCCGACGGCAGCGGCAACCTCGCCTGGTACGCCCCGCAGGAGCTCGAGACGGTCCTCGGCCTGCTCGGCTGAGCCGCGCACCACGCAGCAGGGCCCCCGACCTGCACGGTCGGGGGCCCTCGTGCGTGGACCGCGGGCGGGGCGGTCCCGCGGGGGTCAGAGGCGGGTCTTGCCCAGCTCGACCTCGTGCTTGAGCGACCCCTTGATCGCCTTGGCGACCTCGGGCTCGATCTTCTTGCCGATGAACGGGATCTTCACCGTCACGTCGCCGGCGACGGTGAACGAGGTGCCACCACCCTTGGCCTCCAGGACGGCCGTGCCCAGCATCTCGGCGGGCTGGCCGATGATGCTGACCTTCACGGTGTCGCCGGTGAGCTTCTTGACGAAGTCGGGCATCTCGGCGGGCTGGGTGCGCACGATCGTGATCGTCACGGCCCCGCCGGACTCGGTGACGTCGACGTCGATGTCGCTCGCGCCGGCGTCCTCGGCAGCCTCGGTGCGGAACGCCTCGCTGGAGATGAGGCCGAACACGGCCTCGACGTCGGCGTCGCCGTAGGAGTGGGTCTCGTTGATCTTCATGGCGTCATCCTTGCAGTTCTGCGCTCAGGAGGCGGGCTGTTCGGGCGCGGACTCGACCTGGGGCGCCGACGACGTGCCGAGCTGGCCCTTGAGCTCCGCGAGCCGCGCCTCGATCTCGAGCTGGGTGGTGTCGGCCTCCAGCTCCTCGAACTGCGCGTCGAGGCTCGAGGCCTGCAGCTCGGCGTGCCCGGCCACGCGTGCCTCCTCGCGCCGCACCTTCTCCTCGAAGCGGGACAGCTCGCTCGTGGGGTCGAGGACGTTGATGGAGCCGACGGCCTGCTGCACCTGGGCCTGCGCGGCGGCCGTCTTCTGACGTGCGACGAGCTGGTCGCGACGGGTCTTGAGGTCGTCGAGCCGGCTGCGCATGGTGACGAGCCCGGTCTTGAGCTTCTCGACCGTCTCGTTCTGCTGGGCGATCGCGGGGGCGGCCGTCTTGGCCTCGTTCTCGAAGCCGATCTGCTTGCCGAGCGCGACCTTGGCGAGCTGGTCGAAGCGGTCGGCCTCCGACGGCTGGCCGGCGGTGCGCAGGGCGTCGGCCTTCTGCGACGCGGCGATCGCCTTCGCGCCCCACTCCTTGGCGGCGGCGACGTCCTCGGCGTGGTCGGCCTCGGCGAGCCGCAGGTTGCCGATGGTCTGCGCCACGGCGTCCTCGGCCTCGGCGATGCTGTTGGTGTAGTCGCGGACCAGCTGGTCCAGCATCTTCTCGGGGTCCTCGGCCTTGTCCAGCATCGCGTTCACGTTCGCGCGGGTCAGCTGGGCGATACGACCGAGGATCGACTGCTTCTGGGCCATGGTGCTCTCTCTTCCGGTGGGACGTGCGGGTGGGGTCGGGGGTCAGAACCGTCCGCCGCCGCTGCGACGGCTCCGTCTGCTGGTGGAGCGGGGACTGCGGGTGCGGCGGCTGGCGGTGCGGCGGCTCGAGCGGGTCGTCCGGCCGGAGCGTCGGACGCGTCCACGGCTGCCCGACCCCATGGCCAGGCCGCCGAGGATCCCGCCCAGGGAGAGGTCGTCGCTCGGCGCCGACGACGCGCGCCAGGCGGCCACGTCGGCCTCGGCACTCGTCTGCGCCTCCTTCACGAGCCCGGCGGCGCGCTCCAGCG
>NZ_LUNF01000038.1:0-5842 GCF_001626145.1 Aeromicrobium sp. REDSEA-S32_B7 | reverse complement strand
TCCGAGCGGTGCCGGAGGTCCGCGCCGAGGAGACGGAGTACCTCATCACGCACCTGGGCGAGGACGCCCCGGACGAGCGTGACGCCGACGACGCTTCCTCCGCCCCGATGCTCCCCGCGCCGGTCTTCGCGGACATGGTGCTGCGCGAGACCGCGGTGCAGGCGACCACGCTCGCCGCCGGCCTGCGCCGGGCGCTGAGCCCGGAGGTGCGTCACCGCATCCGCTTCGAGATGCGTCGCGAGGTCAAGCGGGCCCGCAAGCAGCGCCGCGCCGACCTGCGCGCCGCGCGCCGCGACCTGCACGCCCGCCAGCGAGCGGCGGAGCAGGCCGCATGAGGCGCGGCCTCTGGTTCGCAGCCGGGGCCGGGGCCGGGATCTACGCCATGGTGCGTGGACGCCGCGCGGCTGAGGTCCTCACCGCGGACGGCCTCCAGGACCGACTCGGGGCGCTCGCGCTCGGCGCCCGGATGTTCCGTGACGAGGTGGCCCAGGGCCGCGCGGACGCCGAGACCGAGGTGCGTGCCCGCCTGGGCGTGCCGCCCCACGCGAGCACCACCCCCGAGATCACCCCCCAGAGCACCCCCCAGATCACCCACGACACGACCAAGCAGCTGGAGAGAGGGAACGACTGATGGAGACCGCCGAGATCCGACGCAGGTTCGTGGCGCACTTCGAGCGCCACGGCCACACGGTGGTCCCGTCGGCGTCGTTGCTGCTCGACGACCCGAACCTGCTGTTCGTCAACGCCGGCATGGTGCCCTTCAAGCCCTACTTCCTGGGCCAGGAGACCCCGCAGTGGGACCGGGCCACCAGCGTGCAGAAGTGCGTGCGGACCCTCGACATCGAGGAGGTCGGCAAGACGACCCGGCACGGCACGTTCTTCCAGATGTGCGGCAACTTCTCCTTCGGCGACTACTTCAAGGAGGGCGCGATCCGCTTCGCCTGGGAGCTGGTCACCGGCTCCCAGGACGACGGCGGCTACGGCTTCGACCCGGAGAAGATCTGGGTCACGGTGCTGCCCAGCGACACCGAGGCCAAGCAGCTGTGGCACGAGATCGCCGGCCTGCCCTACGAGCGCATCCAGGAACGCGGCCTGGAGGACAACTACTGGAACATGGGCGTCCCCGGCCCCGGAGGTCCCTGCTCGGAGATCTACATCGACCGCGGGCCGGAGTACGGCCCCGACGGTGGGCCCAACGCCGACGAGGACCGGTTCCTGGAGATCTGGAACCTCGTCTTCATGCAGGAGTCGCTCTCGACGGTCCGCTCCAAGGCCGACTTCGACGTCGAGGGCCCGCTGCCGGCCAAGAACATCGACACCGGCATGGGCCTGGAGCGGGTGGCCTACCTCCTCCAGGGCAAGGACAACCTCTACGAGATCGACGAGGTCTTCCCGGTCATCGAGAAGGCCGCCGAGCTCACCGGGCGCACCTACGGCGCCGACGCCGAGGACGACGTGCGCTTCCGCGTGGTCGCCGACCACGTCCGCTCGGGCCTGATGCTCATGGGCGACGGCGTCACGCCCGGCAACGAGGCCCGCGGCTACGTGCTGCGTCGCCTGCTGCGCCGCGCCGTGCGCTCCATGCGCCTGCTGGGCTACGAGGACCCGGCGCTGCCGGAGCTGCTGCCCGTCAGCCTCGACCGCATGAAGGCCTCCTACCCCGAGCTGGAGGCCGACTTCCCGCGGATCGAGCAGGTCGCCTACGCCGAGGAGGACGCGTTCCGCTCCACGCTCGGCAAGGGCACGCAGATCTTCGACGTCGCGGCGCAGAAGGTGAAGGCCGACGGCGGCACGGGGCTGTCCGGCGAGGCCGCCTTCACCCTGCACGACACCTACGGCTTCCCGATCGACCTCACCCTCGAGATGGCGCAGGAGCAGGGGCTCAGCGTCGACGCCGACGGCTTCCGGGCCCTCATGGCCGAGCAGAAGGCACGCGCCAAGGCCGACGCGAAGGCCAAGAAGGGCGTCCACGCCGACACCCACGCCTACCGGGCCGCGCTCGACGCGAACGGTCCGACGGACTGGCAGGCGTACACGACGCTCTCGACGGAGTCGAGGGTCCTGGCGCTGCTGAGCCAGGGCGAGGCCGTGCCGGCGCTCACGGCGGGCAGCATCGGCGAGGTCGTGCTCGACCGCACCCCGTTCTACGCCGAGTCCGGCGGCCAGAACGCCGACGCCGGCACCCTCACGTGGTCCGGCCACGGCGGTGGCACCGCCGAGGTGCTCGACGTCCAGCGCCCCATCAAGGGCCTGGTCGTCCACCAGGTGCGCGTGCTGGAGGGCGAGCTGGTCGTCGACGAGCAGCTCTCCGCCGACGTGGACCCCGAGTGGCGTCTCGGTGCGCGGCAGGCGCACTCCGGCACGCACGTCGTCCACGCGGCGCTGCGCGAGGTGCTCGGCCCCACGGCGCTCCAGTCGGGCTCGTACAACCGCCCCGGCTACCTGCGCCTCGACTTCGGGTGGAGCGGCGCGCTCTCGCCCGAGCAGCTGCACGACGTCGAGCACGTGTCGAACCGGGCGCTGCGCGAGGACCTGCCGGTCTCGGCGCAGTACATGACGCTGCCCGAGGCCCGGGAGTGGGGCGCGGCGGGCCCTGGTCGCGCGAGCTGTGCGGTGGCACGCACGTCGACCGCTCCAGCCAGATCGGCACCGTCGTCGTCACCTCCGACGGGTCCGTCGGCGCCGGCAACCGCCGCATCGAGGCGCTCACCGGCCTCGAGGGCTTCGCCTACCTCGCGAAGGAGCGCGACCTCGTGCTCCAGCTCACCGACGTGCTCAAGGCGCGTCCCGAGGAGGTCCCGACCCGGGTCAACGACCTCCTCGCCCGGCTGAAGGCCACCGAGAAGGAGCTCGAGAAGCTCAAGGCGGCCGAGCTGCAGGGCGCCGCCGGCGACGTCGCCGCTGCGGCCGTCGACGTCGACGGCGTCGCGGTCGTGACGCACCGCGCCGAGCCTCGCGCTCGACGTGCGCGGCCGGCTGCAGGACCGCGCTGCCGTCGTCGTCGTGGTCGGGACGGCGAACGACCGTCCCTCCGTGGTCGTGGCGCTCACCCCCGCCGCGCAGGAGCGGGGGCTCGCGGCCAACGCCCTCGTCGGCGTCGTCGGCGAGCGGATCGGCGGCAAGGGCGGCGGCAAGCCCGACGTCGCGCAGGGCGGCGGCACCGACGTCGGAGGCATCGACGCAGCCTTCGCCGCCGTGCTCGACGCGGTCCGCGTGGCGGTCGGACGATGACGGCGGCTGCATGAGGACGGGCCGATGAGGCGGAACCGATGAGGCGGGGCCGCAGGCTGGGGGTCGACGTCGGCGACGTGCGCATCGGCGTCGCCGTCTGCGATCCCGACGGTCTGGTCGCGACGCCGCTCGAGACGGTGGCGGCCGGACGCGACGCCGTCGCCCGCCTCGTGGCCCTGGCCGAGGAGGTCGACGCGCTCGAGCTGGTCGTCGGTCTTCCCGTCTCGCTCAACGGTCGCGAGGGGCCCGCCGCGGCGAAGGTGCGCGGGTTCGCGCAGGGTCTGCGCGAGGCCGTCGATCCGCGGGTTGTCCGGCTGTTCGACGAGCGCATGTCTACGATGACTGCCGACAGCCTGCTCCGCGAGGGCGGGCGTCCAGGACGGAAACGACGTCAGGTGATCGACCAGACCGCGGCCGCGGTGATCCTGCAGACCGCCCTGGACACCGAACGGACCCGTGGCAGCGCCCCGGGCGAGACGATCTGAGGTCTACGTGAGCGACAGCGGACTCGACATCCTCGGCAGCGAGCCGGGCGACCGTCGCGCGACCCGCCCCGGAGGCCGACGTGCCCCGCGGCGAGGTCCGCGGTGGGGGCGCATCATCCTCGTGCTCGCGCTCGTCGGTGGCATCGTCTTCGGCGGCAAGGTCGTCTGGGACAAGGCCGGCACCTACCTGAACGGTCCGCAGGACTACACGGGTCGGGGCAGCGGCGAGGTCGTCGTGGAGATCCCGTCGGGCGCGGACGGGCAGGCCATGGCCCGCATCCTGGCCAAGCAGGACGTCGTCAAGACCGCCGAGGCCTTCTACCAGCTCTCGCTCAACGACGACCGGTTCTCGACGATCCAGCCGGGCTTCTACCAGCTGCGCCGCAAGATGTCGGCCGCGGCGGCCCTCGACGGCCTGACCGACACGTCGAACCGTGTCGAGGGACGCGTCGTCATCCCCGAGGGCTCGCGCGTCGGGCAGATCGTCAAGGCGATCGCCGCGGGCTCGGAGATCCGCGAGGCCGACGTGACGAAGGTCCTCGACGACCCGAGGGAGCTCGGCCTGCCCCCGGAGGCGAACGGCAACCCCGAGGGCTACCTGTACCCGGCGACCTACACGGTCGAGCCCGGGACCACGGCGCTCGAGCTGCTGCAGCAGATGGTCAAGAAGACCCTCGACGTCGAGAACGACCTCGACATCGACACCCGGGCGCGGGCGCTCGGGCTCTCCAAGGAGGACGTGCTGACGGTCGCGAGCATCCTCGAGTACGAGGCCGCCCGCGACGAGGACTACCCCAAGGTCGCGCGGGTGCTCTACAACCGCATCGCCGACGGCATGCCGCTGCAGCTCGACTCGACCGTGTCGTACGTGAGCAAGCGCGAGGGCGACGTCTGGACGACGCCCGAGGAGCGCGCCAACCCGTCGGAGTACAACACGTACCAGAACACCGGCCTGCCGCCCGGACCGATCGGCTCGCCCGGGGAGAAGACCATCGAGGCCGCACTGAACCCCGCGCAGGGCGACTGGCTGTACTTCTTCGCCGACAAGCAGGGCGTCACCATCTTCAACACGAGCTTTGCCAAGCACACGGCCGACTGCCAGAAGGTCTACGGCGCCGGCTCCTGCGGCCCAGACATCGGCGTCGGCGAACGCCCCTGTCTTGACGCTGGCCGACGCGCTCGACCTCGCCGACAGCGTCACCGACGTCGCGCGTGCCGCCGGCGGCGCCAACACGCTGCTCCTGGAGCAGGGACCGCGCGGTCGCCACGTGCGCGCCGACAACACCGACGTCCCCGGCGCGCGCGCCGCGCTGTCGGAGGCCGGCGTGGTCGACGTGCCGGTCGTCCGCGTCCTGGGCGCGGGCGCGACGGCCGCGTCGGTCGCGCACGCCGTGGCCGGCCTGGGAGCCGGTCTGGTCGAGCTCGTCGTGCGCGACGTCGGCCGCGCCGAGGAGACGGTGGCCGCGGTCCACGCCGCCGGCCTGGAGGCCCGCGTGCTCGACGCCTCGACGTCGCCGACCGGTCCGGTCGACCTGCTGGTCTCCACCGTCCCGGAGTCCGTGGCGGGGGAGCGGGCCGACGCCTGGGCGGCCGACGCGGCGGCGGTCTTCGACGTCGTCTACGACCCCTGGCCGACGCGGCTGAGCGTCGCGGCCAGGGCGGCCGGCCGTCCGGTCGTCACCGGTCTGGACCTCCTCGCGCACCAGGCCGTCCTCCAGCTGCGCCTCATGACGGGTGCGTCGGTCGACGTCGACGTCGTGCGCGGGGCCGCGCTGGAGGTCCTCGCGAGCGCATAGTCTGCGGGCGTGGACATCGCGTACGTCGTGGCCGCCGCGCTGGCGGCCGGGATCCTGGGGGCTCTCGGCCCCGCCGCGATCGCGCGCCTGCCCGAGCCGTCCCCGCACCCCGAGGACGACCCGGACGAGCCGCCCAAGGAGCCGTACGTCGAGCTCGCCCGCCGTCCGCACCTCGCAGCGGGGCTGGCGCTGACGTCGGTGCTGCTGCTGCTCGTGGTCGCCACCGCGTTGGACGGCCCGTGGCTGCTGCCGGCATGGGCCATATTCGCCGGCGCAGGGAGCTGGCTGGCGTGGGTCGACCTGCGCACGCGTCTGCTGCCGTACCTCCTC